>NZ_JBQCMF010000014.1:0-169132 GCF_051965295.1 Arthrobacter sp. SAFR-023
CGGCACAATCAACCAATTCATAAAAAATCGGTATCAACAAACTTGGCACACTATTGAGTTCTCAAACAACAGACACACCCGGCACCACCCAAACCAACGTTCAGGATCGCTCCGGAGCAACTTTTCAAACCTACCCGCTCGTTTCATCCGAGTCAAATCGGCGGTTTCCATCCGGCCCAGCCTGTTGGCTTCCGGATCTCCTTGCCGACTCGCTCCGGGGAGCGGCGCGGAAATAAACTCTACCACTACCTTGGCGGAATGCCAACTGCACCGGGGCAACGCGGAGGAGGGCCCGGAATCCCACGGGATTCCGGACCCTCCTCCCAGAGAAACAAACCACTGGGAAACAACTACCCGGTTGGCCGGCCGCCGCCGGGTCTTAAACCGGCGGTCCGCCAGGACTTACCGGACCGTTCCTGGCGGTACGTCGCGACTCAGGCGCGGGGCCCGCCGGGCAGAGCCGCCTTTCCCGTGCCGCCCTTCGGTGCAGCACCCTTCGGCGCAGCACTGTTCGGTTCAGCAGACCGAGTCTCAGCAGCCCGAATTTCAGCTGCCGTGGGCCCGGCAAAGACGGAGTCAGCGTCGGTAACTTTGGCCTTGGCCGCGGCCGCCGTGGTGATCACGCTGGACTCAGCCGGCTTGAAGTACGCGGCGCCCAGCGGCGGCAACGTAACCGTTAGAGTCGCCGGCTGGCCGTCGATGCCCTCGTCCTCCGCGGTCAGCGTTCCGCCGTTGAGGACACCCGATCCGCCGTAGTCCTCGGAGTCTGTGTTCAGGACCTCGGTCCAAGCTCCGGTCGAGGGCACGCCCAGGGCGAACTCCTTGTGCGGGCCGCCGGAGAAGTTGACGGCACACACCAGCGGGTTGCCCTCCGTGTCCCACCGGACAAAGGTCAGAACGTTGCGGTCGGCGTCAGCCCCGTTGATCCACTGGAACCCGCCGGGCTCGTTGTCCCGGGAGTACAGTGCCGGCGTGGACCTGTAGAGCTCGTTCAGCTCCTTGAGCAGCAGCTGAATGCCCTTATGGGCCGGGATGTCGGCGAGCCACCAGTCAAGGCCATGCTGTTCTGACCACTCGGCTTCCTGGCCGAATTCCGTGCCCATGAAGATCAGCTGCTTGCCCGGGTGTGCCCACTGGTAGCCGAGGAAGGCGCGGAGGTTCGCCAGCTGCTGCCAGCGGTCGCCCGGCATCTTGCGGAGCATGGACCCCTTGCCGTGGACTACCTCATCGTGGCTAATGGGCAGCAGGAAGTTCTCGGTGAAGGCATACACCAGCGAGAACGTGACCGTCCCGTGGTGCCACTTCCGGTTGACCGGGTCCTCGGAGGTGTACTTGAGCGAGTCATGCATCCAGCCCATGTTCCACTTGAGGCCGAAGCCGAGGCCCCCCTGGCTGGTGGGCGCTGTGACGCCGGGGAAGGCAGTGGATTCCTCCGCGATCATCACGGCGCCGGGGTGGGTCTTGTACACCGTGGCATTGGTCTCCTGGAGGAACGAGATGGCCTCCAGGTTTTCGCGGCCGCCGAAGCGGTTGGGCTGCCACTGGCCGTCTTCCCGCGAGTAGTCCAGGTACAGCATGGACGCGACCGCGTCCACGCGCAGGCCGTCAATGTGGAACTCCTCGAGCCAGTACAGCGCGTTGGCCACGAGGAAGTTCCGGACCTCGGTGCGGCCGAAGTCGAAGATGAGGGTGCCCCAGTCCGGGTGCTCACCAAGGTTCGGGTCGGCGTGTTCGTAGAGCGGCTGCCCGTCAAACTGCGCCAGGGCCCAGTTGTCCTTCGGGAAGTGCGCCGGCACCCAGTCCAGGATCACGCCAATGCCTGCCTGGTGGAGCGAGTCCACCAGGAACCGGAACTCATCGGGATGACCGAAACGCGACGTGGGCGCGTAGTAGGAGGTGACCTGGTAGCCCCAGGAGCCGCCGAAGGGGTGCTCGGCCACGGGCATGAACTCGACGTGGCTGAAGCCGAGCCACTTGACGTATTCGACGAGTTCCGTGGCCAGCTCACGGTAGTTCAGGCCCAGGCGCCAGGATCCGAGGTGGACCTCGTAGACGCTCATGGGCGAGTTGTGCGGATCCCGGGCGGCGCGTTCCTTCATCCAGTCCGCGTCCTGGAACCGGTAGTGGGACTCGACAACCCTCGACGCCGTGAGCGGCGGAACCTCGGTGCCGAAGGCCAGCGGGTCGGCCTTCTCTACCCAGTAGCCGCCCTTGGTTTTGATTTCGTACTTGTAGCAGGCGCCGGCCGGGACACCCGGGATGAACAGTTCCCAGACGCCCGAGGAGCCGAGGGAGCGCAGCGAGTTTTCCCGCCCGTCCCAGGCGTTGAAATCGCCCTTCACCCGGACCGCTTCGGCGTTCGGCGCCCACACGGCAAAGGACACGCCGTTGATGTCGCCCATCGAGGACTTGTAGTGCTGCACGTGCGCGCCCAGCACGGTCCAGAGCTTTTCGTGGCGTCCTTCACCGATCAGGTGCAGGTCCACTTCGCCGACCGTGGGAAGGTAGCGGTACGGATCGTCCGTGGTCACCGGCTGGGCGCCCTCGTACGTCACTTCAAGGCGGTAGTCCGGCACGTGGCCGTGCTGCAGCGGCTCGAGCACCGCCACCCAGACGCCCTCGGCCTCGTGGGTCATGGGCACTGTTCCGGCCTGGGTCACCACGTTGACCGCCTCCGCGAGGTGCTTGACGGTGCGGATGGTCACGTGACCGTAGTCGTCCAAATGGGCACCAAGCACCGAGTGCGGGGCGTGGTGTTCACCGGCCGCGACGCGTGAGAGCGTGTGCGCGTCCACGTGCAACGGTGCGTGGGGGCTGTCGGTGTGTGCAGAGCCTGTCATGTTATTACCTTCCGCTGCTGCTCCGGCCGGTTCGCCGGAGCTTTTAGTGCTGAGGAGCCGCCTGGCCGCATTCACCGGAATGGCCAGCCAGCCCGGCCGGTTGCGCAACTCGTACACGACTTCGTAGAGCGCCTTGTCCAGCCACAATGCCACAAAGAGCGGCGAATTGCGGTCCACCGTTCCGGGAGTTACTTCCGCGTAGCCTGCCAGGAAGGCCTCGGTGCACTCGTCCACCCAGGAGTCCGGGACACGGACGCCCGGCTGTTCCCGTTCGGCGGCGCCCGCCGCGTAGTCAAAGGAGCGCAGCATGCCCGTCACGTCCCGGAGCGGGGCGTCGGGGAAGTTGCGCTCGGAGATTGGCCGGAGCGGCTCCCCCTCGAAGTCGAGGATGGCCCACCGGTCATGGCCGCCTTCGCCGCCGGGAACCTGGAGGATCTGGCCCAGGTGCAAATCGCCGTGGATGCGCTGAAGCGCTCCCGCGGGGGTTCCTTCCAGCCGGCTGAGCAGGCTTTCCAGCCCTTCTTCGTAAGGCCCGACGGCGGGTCCCGCCTCCGCCCACATCTGACGCACGCGCTGGGCTACTCCGGGGGCTATTTCCCCGCCCGGAACCGTTTCGGCCGAAACACCCAGTGTTTCGGCCAGCCGGCGGTGGACAGTGGCGGTTGCATGGCCAAGGGCATACGCCTCGGCCGTAAAGTCCACTCCCCCGGCCGCCGCGTCAACGGCGAGGCGCCACGCGTCCCGGCCGCCGGCCAGGAATTCGTGGGCCACTGCGAGTTCGCCCTCGGCAGGGCCGCCCGAAGCGGTCTCATCCTGGCGAAGTAGGCCCTGCGGGTACCATTCGCCGGTGACCCAGCCCAGCGTGGCGGGGACCTCCGGGGTGCGGGCCGCGGACAGTGCGGCGCCGACCTCCACCTCCGGGTTCCGCCCGGCCGAAAGCACGCGGAAGAACTTCACGATGGCGGCGGAGTCGCCGTCGTCCACTATCACCGAGGTGTTGGACTGTTCGCCGGACAGGACACGGACCGTCCCGGAAGCCTGCGGCAGCGGCTGGCCGCCCCCGGAAAGGTGGCCGCTGGCGGTGCCGGCGGCTTCCTCCGTCCGGATCAGATCCAGCCATGCGGCAATGAAGGCGGGGTCGTGGACGGCGTCGTAGACCCAGCGGTGCCCCAGCTCGGGGTCGTCGCTTTCGCCGATCAGGGCCCGTTCGGCGCCCGGCAGCGGCTGGCTGCGGTAGCTGAGCGGGATCTGGACGACGTCGGTGCGGGAGACGCCGTCGGACGTTTTGGACTCGACGGAGGCGAGGAACACCTCCAGGCCGGCCTGGCCGGTGGGGTCCTCCAGGACCAGGCCGCCCACCGGCGCCAGGGTGAAGTCCGGGGACTTCACGGGGAACCACCTCTGGGCCGGAAGCCAGTCGCGGAGCAGGTGTTCGAGTGTGGGTGTCAGTGTTGTTTGGATCATCTCATCCCTCAATCGACAGTATCGGCATCGCTTGCGTAAAGGGTGAAGCGGGGTTGGAAGCAGTGGCCCGCACGCGCAGCCAGAAGAAGTCATGGCTGCCCAGCGTCAGCGTTAGCTGGCCGTCGTCGCTGATGCCGGGGAACGGCTGCCCTCCGAAGACGTCCCGCAGGCCCCGGCCGGAAAAGTCCGGAAGCCTCAGGGTGGAGGACACCGGGTGCTGGGAAAGGTTGAAGACGCACAGAATGGATTCGGCCGGCTCTCCCGCTGCGTTGCCCTCGGGCAGTTCGCGGAGGTAGGCCAGCACCACCTCGTGGTCGGCCTCCACATGCTTGAACGCCCCGAGGCCGAACGCCGGGTGGTTCTTCCGGACGCTGAGGATCTGCCGGGTCCATCGCAGCAGCGATCCGGAATGGGCGGCCTCGGCCTCCACGTTCGCCATGGCGTAGTTGTAGACCAGCGACTGGATCACGGGGAGGTACAGCTTGCCGGGATCGGCGTTGGAGAACCCGGCGTTGCGGTCGGGGTTCCACTGCATGGGGGTGCGGACGGCGTCACGGTCCTCGAGCCAGATGTTGTCGCCCATCCCGATCTCGTCCCCGTAGTACAGGAACGGGCTGCCCGGCAGGGACAGCAACAGGGCGTTGATGAGCTCGATTTCCGCCCTGGAGTTGTCCAGCAGCGGCGCCAGCCTGCGCCGGATGCCGATGTTGGCCCGCATGCGCGGATCCGGCGCGTACCAGCCGAGCATGGCTGCCCGCTCATCGGCGGTGACCATTTCCAGCGTCAGTTCGTCGTGGTTGCGCAGGAATGTTCCCCACTGCGCGCCTTCCGGGATGGCCGGGGTGTCGTGCATCGTCTCGATGATGGGGGCGGCCTTCTGGTCACGCAGCGCGTAGTAGAGCCGCGGCATGATCGGGAAGTGGAAGGCCATGTGGCATTCCGGTTCCTCCTCGGTTCCGAAGTACTCCACCACCTCGTTGGGCGGCTGGTTGGCCTCGGCGATGATGACCCGGCCGGGGTAGCTCTCGTCCACCATCTTCCGCAGCTTGCGCAGGAACTCGTGCGTGGCCGGCAGGTTTTCGCAGTTCGTCCCCTCCTCTTCGAACAGGTACGGGATGGCGTCCGCCCGGAACCCGTCGATCCCCTGGTCCAGCCAGAACCGCACGACGTCGAACACGGCGTCGATGACCTTCGGGTTCTCGAAGTTCAGGTCGGGCTGGTGGCTGAAGAACCGGTGCCAGAAGAACTGCCGCCGGATGGGGTCGAAGGTCCAGTTGGATTCCTCCGTGTCCACGAAGATGATGCGCGCGTCCTGGTATTTCTCGTCCGTGTCGCTCCACACGTAGAAGTCGCCGAAGGGACCTTCGGGGTCCTTCCTGGATTCCTGGAACCAGGGGTGCTGGTCCGAGGTGTGGTTCAGCGGGAGGTCGATGATGACCCGGACGCCTCGTGCATGCGCCTCGGCAACCAGCCGCTTGAAGTCGCTGATGGTGCCAAACTCGTCCAAGACGGAGTTGTAGTCCGAGATGTCATACCCGCCGTCCCGCAGGGGTGACTGGAAGAACGGTGGCAGCCACAGGCAGTCCACGCCCAGCCACTGCAGGTAGTCCAGCTTCTCGATCAGCCCGTGGAAGTCACCGGAACCGTCGCCGTTGGCGTCCGCAAAGCCCCGGACCAGCACTTCATAGAACACCGCTTTCCGGTACCACAGCGGATCATGCTGCAAACCCGGTGCATTGAGTTCAAACGTGCTCTTGGGGGTGAAGTGTTGGGTGGAGCCCTGCGGACTGAAACTCACGGGCGGCTACCTCCGGATGTTCAGGATGTGTGCAGGTTCAACATGTGCATCCAGCCGCACGTAGTTGTACTCGCCCCACTCCCAAGACTCGCCGGAGATGAGGTCATCCACCCAGAATCCGCCGTTCGGAGTGAGGTCTGCGGGGTCGAGCCCCAGCGCGGACAGATCCAGCGAGACCATGCCTTCCCTGGCACTGTGCGGGTCCACGTTGGCCACCACGATGATGGTGTCCCTCGTGCCGTCCGGGAGGGTCTTGTGCTTGGAGTAGACCACCGTGGCGTCGTCAGTGGACTGGTGCACGGTGAGGTTCTGCAGGTCGCCCAGCGCGGGGTGGGCCTTGCGGATTTCGTTGAGCCTGGTCAGGTACGGCGCGAGGGTCCGGCCGGAGGCGGAGGCCGCTTCCCAGTCGCGGGCCTTGTACTCGAACTTCTCGTTGTCGATGTACTCCTCGGCGCCGGGCCGGGCCACGTGCTCGTACAGTTCGTAGCCGGCGTACACGCCCCACAGCGGGCTGGCGGTGGCTGCCAGGGCAGCACGGATCTTGAACGCTGCCGGCCCGCCGTACTGCAGGTACTCGGTGAGGATGTCCGGGGTGTTGACGAAGAAGTTGGGCCGGAAGAAGGCAGCCGACTCGCGGCTCACGTGGTGGAAGTACTCCTCGAGTTCCTTCTTGGTGTTGCGCCACGTGAAGTAGGTGTAGGACTGCTGGAAGCCTGCCCTGCCCAGCGCGTGCATCATGGCGGGGCGGGTGAAGGCCTCGGCCAGGAAGACGACGTCCGGGTCCTTTTTGTTCACCGTGCCGATGAGCCACTCCCAGAACCACACCGGCTTGGTGTGCGGGTTGTCCACCCGGAAGATCTTCACGCCGTGGCTGACCCACAGCTCGACGATCCGCAGGATTTCCTTGGACAGGCCCTCGGGGTCGTTGTCGAAGTTGAGCGGGAAGATGTCCTGGTACTTCTTCGGCGGATTCTCGGCATAGGCGATGCTGCCGTCCACGCGGGTAGTGAACCATTCCGGGTGCTCGGTGACCCAGGGGTGGTCCGGGGCGGCCTGGAGTGCCAGGTCCAGCGCCACTTCCAGGTTGAGCTCCTTAGCCCGCGCCACGAAGGCGTCGAAGTCCTCGAAGGTTCCGAGGTCGGGGTGGATGGCGTCGTGCCCGCCTTCCTTGGCGCCGATGGCCCACGGCGATCCGGGATCGTTCGGGCCGGCGATCAGGGTGTTGTTGGGGCCCTTGCGGTGCTGGACGCCGATCGGGTGGATCGGCGGCATGTAGATGACGTCAAAGCCCATGCCGGCCACGGCCTCCAGCCGGTTCGCGGCGGTCCGGAAATTGCCCGACGTCCACTCGCCCGTGTCGTGGTTGCGCACGGCGCCTTCAGAGCGCGGGAAGAATTCGTACCAGGATCCGCGGCCGGCGCGGTCCCGCTCTACGAGCAGGGGGAACTGCTCGGAGACGGTGACAAGCTCGCGGATCGGCTCGCGCTCCACTACGCCGGCGACGTCCCGGCTGAAACCTGCGGCCAGGCGGTCCTCCGGGGAAAGGGAAGTGTCCGAAAGGATGGTGGCTGCCGAGCGCAGCGTCTGCCGGTCCGCATCGTTGCGGGCGGGTTCCTCGGCCGCCTCGGACAGCAGGGCGGCGCCCTCGGCAAGCATCAGCTCGACGTCGATGCCCGCGTCCACCTTGACCTCGGCGTTGTGGTGCCACGTGCCGTAGCGGTCGTGCCACGCCTCAATGACGAACGACCAGTTCCCGGTGGATTCCGGGGTGATAAGGCCTTCCCAGAGGTCGGTTCCCTGGCCGCGTTCCCCGGCCGGGGGCTGGAGCCGGACCCGCTGGCGCTCGTTGCCCTTGGGATCCAGGAGGACCGCGCTGACCCCCAATTGGTCGTGGCCTTCGCGGAAGGACCTGGCGCTGACCACGATTCCTTCACCGGGCAGCGCCTTGGCCGGGAACTTCCCCCCTTCGACAACAGGCTGAACGTCCGTGATAGGGAAACGGCCAAACCGAAGGCCTTCCGTGATCGAAACTTTCGGCGTTTGCTTTGCTGGGGCACTGGTTCGCGTGTTAGTCGTCACAGGCTCGACGTTAGCGAGAAATGGGGCGAATTGCTAAGCCTGCGAACTTAATTAATGAAGCGATCCGTCATTTACCGGAAAGTAATCAAAAGCGGTTCCTGCCGTTCACCCAGTCGGTTAGTGTGGCGCAGGTGAAGGCAATCCGCAGATTTACCGTCCGTACCGTTCTTCCCGAGCCGATCCGGCCACTGGCCCGGTTGGCGACCAACCTCCGCTGGTCCTGGCACCGGCCCACCCGGGAGCTGTTCGAAAGCTTGAGCCCGCGCGTCTGGGCCCAGTGCGGCAACGACCCGGTCAGCTTCCTGGGCCTGGTGGGCCGTGAGGAGATGCACCGGCTCGCGATCGACCAGGACGTGGTGGCCCGCGTCCAGGCGGCAGCAGCAGACCTGGACCGGTACCTGACGGAACCCCGCTGGTACCAGGGCCTGGGCAGCGACGCCCCCGCCTCAATCGCCTACTTCTCCCCCGAATTCGGCATCACCGAGGTCCTGCCGCAGTATTCCGGCGGCCTCGGCATCCTGGCCGGCGACCACCTCAAGGCCGCCTCCGACCTCGGCGTGCCGCTGATCGGCGTCGGCCTGCTCTACCAAGCGGGCTACTTCAAGCAGTCACTCTCCCGGGACGCGTGGCAGCAGGAGACCTACCCGGTCATTGATCCCGACGGCCTGCCCCTGACGCTGCTGCGGGAGCCCGCCCCGGACGGGAACGGCAAGCCGCTGGAGATCTCACTGCCTTTGCCCAACGGACGGTGCCTTCTGGCACACATCTGGCGTGCCGACGTCGGACGCGTCCCCCTCCTGCTGCTGGATTCCAACGTTCCCGGAAACGACGACGCCGCCCGCGGCATCACCGACCGCCTGTACGGCGGCGGCGGCGACCACCGGCTGCAGCAGGAACTGCTGCTCGGCATGGGCGGGGTCAAGGCGCTGCGCGCCTACCAGAAGCTCACCGGCACGCCCGCGCCCGAGGTGTTCCATACGAATGAGGGCCATGCCGGTTTCCTCGGCATCGAACGGATCCAGGAGCTGATGGCCGGCGAGCAGGCCCTCACTTTCGACGAGGCCCTCGCCGCCGGGCGCTCGTCCACGGTGTTTACAACGCACACACCGGTTCCGGCCGGCATCGACCGCTTCGAAGCCGCACAGATCCAGCATTTCTTCGAAGCCGGGCTTGCGCCGGACGTTCCCACGTCGCGGATCCTCGATCTGGGCCGGGAAAACTTCAGCGAGGGCAACCCCTTCGTGTTCAACATGGCCGTGATGGGCCTGCGCCTCGCACAGCGCGCCAACGGTGTTGCCAAGCTCCACGGCGAAGTCTCGCGTGGCATGTTCTCGGCGCTGTGGCCGGGATTTGACCATTCGGAGGTGCCCATCACCTCCGTGACCAACGGCGTGCACGTGCCGACCTGGGTTGATCCCCGCATCGCGAAACTCGCCCGGGAGCGGTTCGGACCGGAAGCGGAGGTGATGGGCCGCTGGGACCTCGCGTACAACGTCTCCGACGCCGAGGTCTGGGCGCTCCGGCGCGAGATGCGTGTGTCCCTCGTGGAGGATGTGCGGCGCCGGCTGCGGGCGGCGTGGAAGAAGCGCGGCGCTGCCGACGCCGAGCTGGCGTGGACCGACTCGGTGCTGGACCCGGACGTCCTGACCATCGGATTCGCCCGGCGCGTGCCCACATACAAGCGGCTGACCCTCATGCTGCGGGACCCGGAGCGCCTGAAGGCGCTGCTGCTGCACAAGGAACACCCCATCCAGCTGGTCATCGCCGGCAAGTCCCATCCGGCGGACGACGCCGGCAAGAAGATGATCCAGGACCTGGTCCGCTTCACGGACGATCCCGCCGTCCGGCACCGCATCGTCTTCCTGCCGAACTACGACATCGCCATGGCCCGCACGCTGTTCCCGGGCTGCGACGTCTGGCTGAACAACCCGCTGCGGCCGCTCGAAGCCTGCGGCACCTCCGGCATGAAGGCCGCCATCAACGGGTCCCTGAACCTGTCGGTCCTGGACGGCTGGTGGGACGAGATGTACGACGGCGAAAACGGCTGGGCGATCCCCACGGCCAACAACGGCGCGTCCGCCGATGAGCGTGACGACATCGAGGCCGCGGCACTGTACGAGCTTCTCGAGACGCAGGTGGCGCCCCGGTTCTACGGCAACACCGTCTCCGAGGCGGCCGGCGCCGCAGGGCCGTCAGAGTCCGGCCACGAGAAGATCCCCACGCACTGGGTCTCCATGATCAAGCACACGCTGGCCCACCTCGGCCCGGCGGTCTCGGCCGAGCGGATGTTGCAGGACTACGTCAACGTCCTGTACCGGCCCGCGGCGGTTGCGGGACGCGAAGCGGTGGCAGGCTCCTACGCGCAGGCCAAGGCGCTGGCGGCATGGGTCGCCAAGGTCCGGGCGGCCTGGCCGCAGCTGCACGTGGAGCACGTGGACTCACTCGGCGTGTCCGAGGACCCGCAGATCGGTGACACCCTCCAGGTCCACGCCTACGTGGGACTGCACAACCTGTCCCCGCAGGATGTTGCCGTGGAGGTGGCGTACGGGCAGGCAGCCGAAAGCGATGAACTGGCCAACGTGACCATGGTGGAACTGGAGGCCAAGGAGGAGCTCGGCAACGGCCGCTACCTCTTCGCCGGGTCCATCGTCATCGACCGCTCCGGGTCCTTCGGCTACACCGTACGGGTCCTCCCCACGCACGACGCCCTCGCTTCCAAGGCCGAGCTGGGGCTGATCGTCAACGCGTAGCCAGCCGGGTTGCGCCGCAACTCCGACGTCCTCCGCGTGCTAGCTCGTTCCGCCCCACCGTCCCCCTAGCCTCGCAAGCTCGGCCAGGGAGCCCTGACGGCGTGGGCCCAGCTTTTGACGCACGCTTCCGGACGCCGGCAGTTGCGGCGCGGGCTCTCCACGTTGCCGTTGTCTAGAGGAAGACGGCTATGACGGCGAGGTCCTTGCCGGCGTAGCTCTCGGCGTCCTGGAGGATTTCGCAGATGACGCCGAAGGAGCGGTCGCCTCGGAAGGCTGCGGGCACCTGCCAGATCACGGTCAGGGGCTTCGCGCCGTCGTCGGAAATGGCGTCGGCGAAGTCATGCAGTGAGTCGTTGAGCGCATCGAGGTTCACGCCGAAGTGCTCCGGGAAGTCCAGGGCCTCGCCGAACGCTGCGAGCACGGACTTCCTGGAGTCGGCAGCCGGGACCAGCAGGCTCCGGCGGCCGGCGTCGGCCACCTGCTCCCGGAGTTCCTCGAGGGTCCAGGTGTCCCCGGAATAGATCTTCATGGTGCTATTTGCCTTCTGCTATGAACTTGAACGATTCGTAGTGGTCCGCCGTGTAGTACTTGTCGCCGGCCTGTCCTGCCACGATCCTGCGGGCGCCCCGGTCCGACTCGCCGGGCGTTGGCACCGTGTACTCCTTGTAGTACCCGCCGGCCTTGCGGGGCAGGATCCTCTCGAAGTTGCCGAACGTCACCCCGTCGCGGGTGTACGGGTAGGGTCCGCCCTGCCGGATCAGCGTCAGTGTCCGCCGGCCTTCCGCCGGCAGCTGAGACTCCCGGATGGCGGGGAGTCCGGACACGTTCGGGACGCCGGTGACCTTGCCGGCCGACGACGGCGGCGCTGCGGCGGGTGCCGACGTCGGCGGCGCTGAGGGTGCCGACGTCGCAAAAGTGGGTGCCGACGTCGCCGTTCCCTGGACCCCACTGGGCTGGACCCCAGCGGGCGGCGTGCCGCCCGGCGCGATGAAAAGGTTGAAGACCGCGAGGGCAGCCACGGCAAGCCCCAGCAGCAGCGTTCCGACAGTCCAACGCCTGCGCATGCCCATTCCCTCTAAGTTATGTCCGGTAGATGTTGATGGTGTAGGCCTGCACCTCGTCAGGCTCGCCGGAAGTGACCAGTGAGCCCTGGCGCCGGTCGTGAAGCTCGGACGTGGTGAGGCGCAGATCGAAGACCCGCCTGCCGGTGCCGTCGTCGTTGGTCACCTGCGGAAGGGTCACCTCGATGTCCTCGGGACCGCCGTTGACCACGATGAGCCCGGCCACGTGCCCGTCGTCCGAGCCGAGCAGCAGCTGGACCACGCGGTTCCCGGAATCGTTCCACCGTTCCATGGTCATGGGCTGCCCGTTCTGGTCGTACCAGTAGAGGTACGAGCGGGCGTCGCGGACGGGGTAGTCGGGCGGCTGCGAGGTCAGGAACTCCCGGCGGAGCCGGATGACGCGCTTGGTGCTCCGCAACATGGCATGGGACTCCGGCGTGCTGGTCCAGTCGACCCATGTAAGGGGATTGTCCTGGCAGTACGCGTTGTTGTTGCCCTGCTGGGTGCGGCCGAGCTCGTCGCCCGCCGTGATCATGGGAACGCCGAGGGAGATCATGAGCGAGGCCATGAGGTTGCGCTTGCTCTGGTCGCGGCGCGCCAGGATGCCCTCGTCCTCCGTGCGTCCTTCGAAGCCGTGGTTGTAGCTTCGGTTGTCGCCATGCCCGTCCCGGTTCTGTTCACCGTTCGCCTCGTTGTGCTTGCGGTCGTAGGACACGAGGTCGGTCATGGTGAAGCCGTCGTGGGAGGTGATGTAGTTCAGCGAGGCCAGCCGCGAACGGCCCGACGGTTCGAACAGGCTCGCCGAGCCGGACAGAGCATCAGCCAGTCGGGCCACGGACGCACCCCGGCCTCCGTTGTCGAGGGCCGCACGGTCCGCCACCCAGAAGGAGCGGACGGCGTCGCGGTAGTGGTCGTTCCAGTCCACCCAGCCGATGGGGAACCGGCCGGTCTGCCAGCCGCCGTAGCCCACGTCCCACGGTTCGGCGATCAGTTTAACGCGGGAGAGCACCGGATCCGCGGCGACGGCTACAAGGAAGGGGTGGTGGGGATCGAACTCGTTGGCTCCGTTCCTGCAGAGCGTGACGGCCAGGTCGAAGCGGAAGCCGTCGATGTGGAACTCGTCCACCCAGTACCGCAGGGAGTCCAGCACCATCTGGATCACGCGGGGTTCGCCGAAGTTCAGGCTGTTGCCGCAGCCTGTGGTGTCAACGTATTTTCCGTTGCCGTCCGTGCGGTAATACTTCTGCTCGCCGAGGCCCCGGAAGCTCAGGGTGTGGCCCTCCGGCCCGCCTTCGGCTGTGTGGTTGTAGACGACGTCAAGGATGACCTCGATGCCGGCCGCATGCAGCAGCTTGACCATTCCCTTGAACTCGTCCTGGACGGCCTGCGGCCCGGCTTCCTGGGCCGATTTGGTCGCGTACGCGGGGGACGGTGCAAAGAACGCGGCCGTGTTGTAACCCCAGTAGTTGGTGAGGCCGAGGTTCTGGAGGTGAGGCTCGTCCAGGTGGAAATGCACCGGCAGCAGCTGCAGGGCTGTGATGCCGAGACCGGTGAGGTGCTCGATCATGGCGGGGTGGGCCATTCCGGCGTACGTACCCCGCAGGGCCTCCGGGATGTCCGGATGGAGCATGCTCTGTCCGCGGACGTGTGCCTCGTAGATGATGGTGTTGCGCCACGGTGTATTCGGCTTCTCGTCAGCGGCCCAGTCGAAGCCGGAAGACATCCTGACGCTGGTCAGGAATCCGTCGCGTTCGTCGACGGCCCGGCCGTAGGGGTCCAGCAACAGCGGCTGCCGGCGGCCGTCGTCGTCAAAATCAACCGAGGGAACGGCAAGCGGCAGGAGCTCTTCGCCTTGGGGGACGGCGCGGAAGCCGTACCGCGAGCCTACGGGGAATCCGTCCACCACACCGTGGTGGACGCCGTTCGGAAGGCCGGAGAGGGTCTGAAGGCGCCAGCTTTGGCCTGGCGCCTGGTAAGCCACCTCCAGCTTGGCGATGCCGGGCGCATAAACCGCAACGCGGGCGCGCCCGCCTGATACCCCGTCCGCGCCGGGAACTTGGCGCGGTTCGCTGACCCCGAGGGGAAAGGCCTGGGGGTCGTCCACCATCGAGGTTGTGTCTAAGAGGGGCATTACCATCAATTAAAGCTTAGCTGTCACATCGAAATAGCTGATCTATTCCGGCATGTTACGCCTGCTGGGGACGTGGCGGCACGATTAAGGCTGTAATGACGCACCGACGTGGAGGTTTTCGTGAAGATTGCATTGGCTCAAATCATCACCGGCAGGGATGTGGCCGGTAACCTCACCGTGGTCGAGGAATATGCCCGCCGCGCCAAGGACGGCGGCGCGGAAATCGTCGTTTTCCCCGAGGCCACGATGCGGGCCTTCGGCAATTCCCTGCTGGACATCGCCGAGCCTCTGGACGGCCCCTGGGCCAGCCGCGTCCGCTCGATCGCTGACGACCTGGGGATAGTAATCGTTGCCGGCATGTTCACCCCAGGTTCATCGCCGTCCGAAGGCCAGACGAAAGTGCGCAACACGCTGCTGGTGGCCGGGCCGGGCGTCGACGCCAGTTACGACAAGGTGCACCTCTTCGACGCCTTCGGGTTCCTGGAATCGGACACCGTGGACGCCGGGACCGGCCCCGTAACGTTCGACGTCGGCGGCCTCACCTTTGGCTTGGCCACCTGCTACGACATCCGCTTCCCGGCCCTCTTCACGGCCAACGCTGACCGCGGAGCCGTGGCCAACATCGTCTGCGCGTCCTGGGGTTCCGGCCCCGGCAAGGTCGACCAGTGGCAACTCCTCGCCCGTGCCCGCGCCGTGGACACCACCACCTACGTCCTCGCCTGCGGCCAGGGCGATCCCGCCACCCAGGGCATCGAATCCCGGGGCGCGGCGCCCACGGGCGTGGGGCACAGCGCGGTCGTCTCGCCGTTCGGCGCGGTCCTCGAAGAACTCGACGGCGCCCCCGGCCTGATCTTCGCCGAGCTGGACCCCGATTTGGTCAAGGAAGCCCGCGCCAAGCTCCCGGTCCTGGCCAACCGCCGCGAGTTCTAGGCTAGAAAAAACGCCCGATCAGATTCTGCAGGAAAACCCCAAACCCTCCTGCAGATCCTGCCCCTTAACACGAAACGCTTCCGCACCCAGGTGCGGAAGCGTTTCGTGTTTCCCTGCGAAAGCTGAGGACGCGTTTCGTGTTTCCTTCCGGAAGCTGAGGGAGCGTTTGTCCGGGGTTACTTGGCGGAGCGCTGGCGGGAGACTTCGTAGAGGGAGATGCCGACGGCCATGGAGGCGTTCAGGGATTCCATCGCGGAGTCGATCGGGATGGAAACGATCTGGTCGCAGTTCTCCCTGACGAGGCGGCTAAGGCCCTTGCCCTCGGAGCCGACCACGATGCAGACGGGCTCGGTCGCAACGGTGAGGTCCGGCAGCGAGACGTCGCCGTCGCCGTCGAGCCCCAGCACGAAGACGCCCATGTCCTTGAACTGCTTGATGGCGTTGTTCAGGTTGGAGGCGCGGGCCACGGGAACGCGGACAGCCGCGCCGGCGCTGGTCTTCCACGCGGCGGCGGTGACGCCTACAGAGCGGCGCTCAGGGACGATGACACCGTGGCCGCTGAACGCCGAGACCGAGCGGATGATCGCGCCAAGGTTGCGGGGGTCTGTGATGCCGTCCAGGGCGACGAAGAGGGGTGCGTTCGCGATGTGCCCCTTCTTCCAGCCTTCAACCGTCTCTTCGGCCAGGTCGTAGGCATCCTGGTACTCGTACGGCGGGATCTGCAGGACGAGCCCCTGGTGCACGGCGTCGTCGGTCATCCGGTCCAGCTCGGGCTTGCCGGTCTCCAGCAGCGGGATGCCCCGTTCGGCGGCGATCTTCAGCGACTCCTTGACGCGGTCGTCCATCTCGATGCGGATGGCCACGTGCAGCGCCTTGGCCGGGATGCCGGCGCGCAGGGCCTCGACGACGGAGTTGCGGCCGGTGACGACCTCTTCCGTGGCACGACCCTTCGGGCCCGAGCGGGCACCGGCACTGCGGGTGCCGCCGGCGCCGGCGGGCCGCTTGGCTGCGGAGCGATCCGCGAGCTGCTTGTTCTTGTGCGCCTTGTGGTACGGGCGGTCCTCGGCCTTGGGGGTTGGCCCCTTGCCTTCGAGAGCCTTGCGGCCGTGGCCACCGGTTCCGGTGGTGGGGCCCTTCTTGAGCTTGCGGACTGCGCCCGGGCGACCTTTGTTGGCCATGAATTCCACCCTTGGTTGTATTGAGTAAGTCTGTTCTCCAGTCTACTGACTGGCCTCAAATCGTTGACCGGGCGGGCGCCGAGCCCCGGAGGCTAGCCGCGCTGCAGGCTCCATGTGGCGCCGTCGGCGTTGTCTTCGACCAGGACGCCGGCCGCGGCCAGGGTGTCCCGGATGGCGTCGGAGGCGGCCCAGTCCTTCTTGGAACGGGCTTCCGCACGGGCGGCAAGCTGCGCTTCAATCAGCGTGCCGAGCGCGCTGGTGGCCTGGTCGTCGACGGCGGGCTGCGCGGCGTCGCTGATGCCCAGGACCCTGAGCATGTCGGTCACGCTGGCCAGGGCCTGCCGCGTCGCAGCCAGGTCGCCATCGGTCAGGGCTGAGTTTCCGGCGCGGACCGTGTCGTGCAGCACCGCGAGGGCCTGCGGAACATTGAGGTCGTCGTCCATGGCAGCGGCGAACGCCTCCGGAACGGTGCCGTGGCTGAAGAGGCCGGCTGCGCCGTCCGAGGACAGCGCGCGGACGGCGCGGCTGATGAACCCGTCGATGCGTTCGACGGCGGCCGTGGCCTCCTGCAGCGACGTCGGCTGGTAGTCCAGCACCGAGCGGTACTGTGCCTGGCCCAGGTAGTAACGGACCACGCGCGGCGGCGCGAGCTCCAGCATCTCGGCCGGACTGACGGTGTTGCCGACCGACTTCGACATCTTCTCGCCCTGGTACGTGACCATGCCGTTGTGCATCCAGAAGTTGGCAAAGCCGTGGCCGGCCGCCTGGGACTGGGCCATCTCGTTTTCGTGGTGCGGGAAGCGCAGGTCGAGGCCGCCGCCGTGGATGTCGAATTCGGTGCCGAGATATTTCGTGACCATCGCCGAGCATTCCAGGTGCCAGCCCGGACGGCCCGTGCCCCACGGCGAAACCCAGCTCGCCGTCGTCGGCTCCCCCTCCTTGTAGCCCTTCCAGAGGGCAAAGTCGCGGGGGTCCTTCTTGCCGCGCGGGTCCGCGTCCGCGGCACCCTGCATGTCATCGATCCTCTGCCGCGTCAGCGCGCCGTACTTGTTCCAGGAGCGCACGTCGAAGTAGACGTCCCCGGAGCCATCGAGGGCGGGGTACGCGTGACCGCGGTCGATCAGCTGCTGGATCAGTGCATGCATCTCCGGGATGTGGCCAGTTGCCCGCGGCTCGTACGTCGGCCGCGACACGCCGAGGGTGTCGTAGGCCTTGAGGAACTCCTGCTCGTAGCGGTAGGCCAGCGCCCACCATTCTTCCTCCGGCACAGCGCCGGGCTCCTGCTCGAAGTCAGGATGGAAGGAGGCCTCGGACTTGGCAAGGATCTTGTCGTCGATGTCGGTGACGTTCCGGACCACTGTGACGCGGAAGCCGCGGTATTCAAGCCAGCGGGTGAGCTGGTCGAAGGCGATGGCGGAGCGGATGTGCCCCACATGCGGCATGCCCTGCACCGTGGCGCCGCAGTAATAAAGGCTTACCTTGCCCGGTACCAGGGGAACGAAGTCGCGGACTTCGGCGGATGCAGTGTCGTAAAAGCGCAGGGTCACCGCTCCAGATTAGCCGATGCCTTTGTCCCCGCTTACTTGCAGACCTCGCCGATCCGGTTGTTCTGCCTGGCGAGTTCAGCCGTCTGCTCCGAACTCTTGTTTCCCAGGGAAGTGCCGGCCACCTGCTTCATGATGTCGGCCATCTTCTGGATGGGGTCGGCGACGTTCTGGGCCACCTTGTCGGCGACTTCCTGGTAGTGCTTGGCGATCTGGTCGGCTTGCTGCTGCTGGTTGCCCGTGGGCTTGAAAGTGTCGCCCTGTAGGAACTTGCAGCTCTCCTCCACGCTCATGCGGGGGCTGCCGGCACAGCCGGCCAGAAGCATCCCTGCGATCACGACGGCGGGAAGCAGCTTTTTCACGGCGGGTCTCCTGGGATTGCGGTACTGGTGCTTATTCCAGCGTAGGTGATTTGGCTGCAGGTGCGGACAGCCGCCCTGCGGGCCGGTTACCGCGGGACCGCTACGCCGCGGGGTAGACCAGGGCCGTCGCCACAGCGGAAATGCCTTCGCCGCGGCCGGTGAAGCCGAGGCCGTCACTGGTGGTGGCGGTAACGCTGACCGGGGCGCCTGCCGCCTCGGTGAGGACGCGCTGGGACTCTTCCCGGCGCGGGCCGAACTTGGGCCGGTTGCCCACGAACTGCACCGCAATATTGCCGATCTCGAATCCTGCTGCCCTAACGATCCGGGCTGCTTCGGCCAGGAGCGTGACTCCGGAGGCCCCTGCGAATTCGGGCCGGTCTGTGCCGAAGTGAGTGCCCAGATCGCCGATCCCGCAGGCGGAGAACAGTGCATCGGCGGCGGCGTGCGCCACGGGATCGCCGTCGGAATGGCCGGCGAGGCCCCGCTCCCCCTCCCAGAAAAGCCCGCCCAGCCAGAGCGGCTGCGGGTCGCTGTCCGGGGCAAAGGCGTGCACGTCGATGCCGATGCCTGTCCGGGGCAGGAGTACCGGGGTCCGCGAAGCGTTGTGGGTCATGGTGCCTTCCGTCATGTGCTTGGTCAGCCCTCCACCCAGCGGGCGCCGAGGGGTCCCTCGAGCAGGCCCTCGGCGATGATGAGGTCCAGCGGTGTGGTGATTTTCAGGGACTGGCTGGCTCCCCGGACGGCGTGCACCGGCACGCCCAGAAGCTCCACCAGCATGGCGTCGTCGGTCACCGCGGCGGCCTGGTGGTCATCGAAGCCCGAGGCCGCTTCGTGTGCCTGCCGCAGCACGGATGTCTTGAAGCCCTGCGGGGTCTGGACTGCCCGCAGCTCCTCGCGGGGGGCGGTGCCGGTGACGAGTTCAGGTGCAATGTCCGTGGCCGGCCCCTCGGTGGCGGCGACCGTCTTGACCGTATCCACCACCGGAATCACCGGAATTACCGCATCGGCGCCGGCAGCCAGTGCCTGGGCCACCCGGTGGAAAACCTGCTCCGGCGCCAGGGCGCGGGCGGCGTCATGGACCAGCACCGCTTCGGTGCCGTCCTCGACGGCGGCCAGAGCGGAACGGACGGAATCCGCCCGGGACGCCCCGCCGTCGACCATTGTGAGGAGCGGGCCGCCGTCGACCAGCTCCACCCGGAAGTCTTCGCAGAGCCGGCGGAGTTCCTCATCACCGGCCGGCAGCGCGATGCAGACCTGGCTGGCAATGCCTGCCGCGACGATCCCGCGGAGCGCGTGCATCAGGATCGGTTCACCGCCCAAGGGCACGGCGGCCTTCGGCATGCCATACCCCAGCCTCTGCCCGGAACCGGCGGCGACGAGGATCACGGCGGTCACGGGGCGCTTGGGTGCAGTGTTCATGCGCTCTAGCCTACGTCCCAGCCGCACTCCCCTCCATGAACCGCCGGATGAGAACTGAGTCGCAGCTGAGGGCCTTCTCACCGCTGGGAACGCCCTCAGCTGCTACCTGGATGGGTGTTTTTGGGCAAGAAGAAACCCCGGCGGCACTTTGCCACCGGGGTTCAATTCTTTTTAGGAAGCCAAGACCTCGTCGAGAACGCTTGCAGCCTTCTCTTCGTCGGTCTTTTCAGCCAGGGCCAATTCTGAGATCAGAATCTGCCGGGCCTTGGCCAGCATTCGCTTCTCGCCTGCGGAAAGGCCCCGATCGTGATCCCGGCGCCACAGGTCTCGGACGACCTCTGCAACCTTGATGACGTCACCGGAAGCAAGCTTCTCCAGATTTGCCTTGTAACGACGCGACCAGTTGGTGGGCTCCTCAGTGAACTCGGCACGGAGCACGTCAAACACGTGCTCCAAACCGTCTTTGCCCACTACGTCGCGAACCCCAACAAGGTCAACGTTCTCTGCTGGAACTTCAATGGTCAGATCACCCTGAGCCACTTTGAGCTTGAGATACATCTTCTCTTCGCCCTTGACAGTGCGCATCTTGATTTCTTCAATTTTTGCTGCACCGTGGTGAGGGTAAACTACTGTCTCGCCGACCTCAAAAACCATGTGGACTTTCCCCTTTCCCGCAGACCAGTTTATCACGATTAAGGCATATGACTGGCATGGATACGGCCCCGGAACCCCGTCAATCCGCGGAAAATAGCCGAAATCAGCCGCTCAGACCCCTTGACGGATGCGAACAATAGTGCATCGTATGCGGGCCCACAAGCGTTACGCGCGGGTAGTTGCGGGTCCCCTCGACGGTCCCAAGGGTGCCTTGAGTCGCGTCGGAGGGGCCGGTCATGTGGAGGGGCCGAATCCGTGTTTGGCCCTCTTTGCCGATAGGCTAGGCCTGAAAACTGTTTCAAGACTTTTCAAGGAGTGCGTGACGTGCGTTTCACTGCGATGAACCGGGGCCAGAGCGGCAAAATGGCAATGGCGGCAGCCGCCCTGAGCGTCGGCCTGCTGGCCCTGACGGGCTGCGGCTACGTCAACGCCCAGCAGACCTCTCACCAGTACGCCGCCTCCGACGGAACCCGCGCCGAGGTCGGACCGGTGCAGCTGCGCAACATGCTGATCGTTTCCGCGGGCGAGAACCAGCCGGGCCGCGTCATCGGTGCCGTCTACAACTCCTCTTCGAAGGACGTCAAGGTCACCCTCAAGGGAGCCGAAGGTGCGCAGACTGAAGTTTCCGTCAAGCAGAACGCCTACACCCTGCTGAACGAATCCGCGGACGAAGCCATCCTCAGCACCACCGGCGGCAAGCCCGGATCCCTCGTGGACGTCCAGGTCACCGAGGATGGCACCAACGTCAACAAGACCGTGAAGATTCCGGTGGTGGACGGCACGCTGAAGGAATACGCCGCCTACCTTCCGGGCGGCACGCCCAGCGGAACTGCCACGCCGGGCGGGTCTGCAACGCCTAGCCAGACTGCGGCGCCGGGCGGAACCGCAACGCCTGGCCAGACTGCAGCGCCGGGCGAGACTGCAGCGCCGAGCGACACTGCCTCGGCCGCGCCCACAGAAAGCCACTAGCAGCGCTGGCCGCTGACGGCCGCATACTAGGGCAGCAATACGAACAAAGGAGGGGTTCCCGGCCGGGAACCCCTCCTTTCTTCGTATTATCGGTGCTTTGTGGTGCCGGCCCCGCGCCGGAATCGTGCCCCGGCACCTAACCCGGGCACCTTCGCCGGGGCCGGCACCAATTCCTACGGCTCGAACTTGTAGCCGAGCCCGCGCACGGTGACCAGATACCGCGGCAGGGACGGGTCAGGCTCGATCTTGCTGCGCAGGCGCTTCACGTGGACATCAAGCGTTTTCGTGTCGCCCACGTAGTCGGAGCCCCAGACCCTGTCGATCAGCTGGCCCCGCGTCAGCACGCGGCCGGAGTTGCGCAGGAGCATCTCCAGCAGTTCGAACTCCTTCAGCGGCAGCGACACCTGCTCGCCGCCGACACTCACCACGTGCCGCTCGATGTCCATCCGCACCGGACCGGCGTGCACGGTGGAGGCGATGAGTTCCTCCGGTTCGCCCTGGCGCCGCAGCACCGCGCGGACGCGGGCCACCAGCTCGCGGGAGGAGTAGGGCTTGGTGACGTAGTCGTCCGCGCCCAGCTCCAGCCCGACCACCTTGTCGATCTCGGTGTCCTTGGCAGTCAACATGATGACCGGGACGGTGGAGCGCTGGCGCAGCTGCCGGCAGACCTCCGTGCCGGACTGTCCCGGCAGCTGCAGGTCGAGCAGCACGAGGTCTGCCCCGTTGCGGTCGAATTCCGTGATGGCATCGAGGCCGTTGTCCACGACCTCCACCTCGAATCCTTCCTTGCCCAGTAGATAGGACAGGGGATCGCTGAACGACTCCTCATCCTCGACAATAAGAATCCTGCTCAAGCGTTAGCTCCTCGTTCGTGGACGCCGGCGGCGTCGTGTGGTTCGGTGGCCTGTTGCGGCCGGTCGGGCTGGCCCTGCGGTGAGCCGGGGGCCGGGGTGTTGGCTTGATGGGCAGTACGGGCGCGCGGTTCCGGCGCGGACGAGTCTTCCTGCCCTTCCATCTCCGGCAGCCGGAGGGTGAAGGTGGAGCCCTGGCCGGGCTGGGACCAGAGCGTGACTTCCCCGCCGTGGTTGGAAACAACGTGCTTGACAATGCTCAGGCCCAGGCCGGTTCCGCCGGTGTGGCGGGACCGGGCCGCATCCACCCGGTAGAAACGCTCGAACACGCGTTCCTGGTCCTCGGGTGACAGGCCCTCTCCCTGGTCCGTGACGGAGACGGAAACCAGTCCTTCCCTGGACCGAACTCCGATGCCTACGCGGGTGTTCTCCGGCGAATACCGGATGGCGTTGTCAATGAGGTTGCGCAGCGCCGTGACCAGCAGGTCCCGGTCGCCGTAGACCTTCGCCTCCGCGCGGCCGCCAATAACGATCTGGATGTTCTTGCTCTCGGCGGGCAGCTGCGACCGGTCCACGGCTTCGGAGATGACGTCGTTGATGTCCACGGGGTGCCCCTGCTGCGCCACGTTCGCGCCCTGCAGCCGTGACAGCTCGATGATGTCCTGCACCAGCGCGGCGAGGCGGGCCGACTCCTTGTGCATGCGTTTGGCGAAGCGGCGGACGGCGTCCTCGTCGTCCGCCGACGATTCCAGCGCTTCAGCCAGCAGCGAGATGGCACCCACCGGCGTCTTCAGTTCGTGCGACACGTTGGCCACGAAGTCGTTGCGGATCTCCTCGGTCCGGGTGATCTCGGTGCGGTCATCGGCCAGCAGGACAATATATTCCTCACCAAGCATTGCTGCCCGGACCTGCACGATGATGGTTCCCTGGCCGAGCGGTCCGCGGGGCAGTTCAAGCTGCCGCTCCAGGATCACGCCGTCCCGCCGGACGTTCGCCGTCATGTCCAGCAGCTCGCGGTGCACCACCGTGTGGCCGCGCACCAGGCCGTAGGCGTAGGCCGCGGGGCTGGCCCGGACGACGCCGTCGATCGCGTCCACCACCACGAACGCCTGCCCGACGACGGCGAGGACTTCCGCGGACCCCTGGGGCAGCGCCGGTTCGTCGTACTCAATGTCCACGAGCTCGCGCTGTTTCTCGCTGGCCCGGAAGGCGAGCACGCCAAAGACGCCGAACGACAGGCCCAGCAGGCCGGCGATGACACCTAAGAGCATTGGATCCACGCCTCCAGCTTATGCTTCCGGGAACCCCGGACATCCGATAAACGGCCCACGCGGTGGGGATTCAGCTAACGTTCATCTTGAGGTGTGTAACAGTTCACCGAACACTGGAAGAGTGTGCGGTTGGACTGCCGGAACGGTGACACGAAATTCTGACCGCCGCGGCGGGGCGGAGTTTCCAAGGAAAGGACGCCTACGTGCGCAAGGTTTTTCAGGAGGAGCTGGCCCATGTGGGCGAGGACCTCATCGAGATTTCAAAGCTGGTCAGTGAAGCGATCGGCAAGGCAACGACGTCGTTCGAGAGTGCCGACGTCGATCTGGCGCAGGACGTCATCGCCGCGGACGCCAGGATCGACTTCCTGCAGAACAGCCTCGACGAGCGCGCCATCGACATCCTGGCCCTGCAGGGCCCCGTGGCCAGCGACCTGCGCATGATCGTCGGGTCGCTCCGGATGAGCGCATCCCTGGAGCGGATGGGCGATCTTGCCCGCCACATTGCCCAGCTGGCCCGGCTGCGCTTCCCCTCCATGGTGATCCCGGAGTCCCTGACCGGAACGTTCAAGAGCTTTGCCGAGCAGGACATCGAGATCGCGAACAAGCTCACCCAGTTGCTGGAAACCCGCGACCTCGAGGTGGCCCGCGACATCCTCAAGGCCAACTCAGCGGTGAACGACCTCCACCTCAGTGTCTTCAAGGCGATCGCCCGCCCCGACTGGCAGGAATCCCCGGCCACCACCGTGGACGTCGCACTGGCCAGCCGCTACTTCGAGCGGTTCGCGGATCACGGCGTGTCCGTGGCGCAGAAGGTCACCTACCTCGTGACGGGCGCCTGGCACCCGAACAGCATCGAGCACGGCTAACCAAAAACTCCAGTGCATTAAACGGACGACGCCGGCTGGTCACCTGAGGTGACCGGCCGGCGTCGTCCGTTGTGGTTTCGACAGGCTCAACCAGCGAAGTTTACTTCTTGCCCTGGTTCGCGACGGCGAGGATGGCCTGCTCGGCTGCCTCGGGGTCGAGGTAGGTCCCGCCCGGGGTGATCGGCTCGAAGTTCTCGTCCAGGTCGTAGACCAGCGGAATGCCGGTGGGGATGTTCAGGCTGGCGATGGCGTCGTCGCTGATGCCGTCCAGGTGCTTGACCAGGGCGCGCAGGGAGTTGCCGTGGGCGGTGACCAGGACGGTCTTGCCGGCCTTCAGGTCTTCCTTGATGTCCGATTCCCAGTACGGGAGCAGGCGGATAAGGACGTCCTTGAGGCACTCGGTGCGGGGCATTTCGTCGCCGAGGTCCGCGTAGCGGGGATCGCGGGCCTGGGAAAACTCGCTGCTGTCGTCCAGTACGGGCGGCGGGGTGTCGTAGGAACGACGCCACAGCATGAACTGGTCCTCACCGAATTCAGCCAGGGTCTGGGCCTTGTCCTTGCCCTGCAGGGCACCGTAGTGGCGCTCGTTGAGGCGCCAGTCGCGCTTGACGGGGATCCAGCCACGGTCGGCCTTATCAAGGGAGATGTTGGCCGTGTTGATGGCCCGCTTCAGGAGCGAGGTGTAGAGGATGTCCGGGAGAATGTTGTTCTCAACCAGCAGTTCCCCACCGCGTGCTGCTTCCTCGCGGCCCTGGTCGTTCAGGTCTACATCCACCCAGCCGGTGAACAGGTTCTTGGCGTTCCATTCGCTGTGGCCGTGGCGCAGCAGAATCAGCTTGTAAGTCATGATTTTCATCCTAGCCGAGCGCGGCCCATGGGTGCCGAGAGTTACATCACGCGGCAGGATTGCCCGCAGCCCGTGGGCAGGCCTCCCCGTTAAGCTGGTGCCGTGGTGCAGAAAGCAGAGCGCGTGGTGACCAACCGGAACAGCCGCGGCAGGCCGGTGGGCAACGTGACCCGCGGCACCACCAACCCGAACCGCATGCGCCGGCTGGACAGGTGGCTGGCCGGGCCGCAGGCCTGGCGGCTTCGGAGGGCATCCGACCCGCTCGTGGTGGACCTCGGCTACGGCGCTTCGCCGGCCACCGCCGTCGAACTCTTTGAACGGCTCCGGGCGGTACGGCCGGACGTGCGGGTCTGCGGGATCGAGATTGAACCGGAGCGGGTGCGCGCAGCCAAGGCCCTGGAGCGCCCCGGCCTGAGTTTCCACAACGGCGGATTCGAGCTTCCGGTGCCCGGGAATCCGGTGTTCGTGCGCGCGTTCAACGTCCTGCGGCAGTACGAGGAAGCGGATGTCCGCGGCATCTGGGAACTGGTGCAGGGCCGGCTGGCTCCGGATGGCCTGTTCATCGACGGGACGTGCGACGAGATAGGCCGCCGCTCCGCCTGGATTGCCCTTGATGTTGAGCGTCCGCTGAGCCTCACCATGTCAGTGCGGTTCGGCAGTTTCGGGCTGCCGTCCGAGATCGCGGAACGCCTGCCCAAGGCGCTCATCCACCGCAATGTCCCCGGCGAACGCATCCACACGCTGCTGCAGGCGATGGACCGGGCATGGCTCGAGGCGGCGCCGCTGGCACCCTTTGGGAACAGGCAGCGGTGGACGGCCATGTGCCGGGCACTGCTCGACGGCGGCTGGCCGGTGCAGGATGGCCCCTCGCGTTGGCGGCTGGGGGAACTTACCGTCGGTTGGGGGGCTGTGGCGCCAGACTAACGGTCACCAGGGGCCGTAAGGGCCCATGTTCCGGCTGCCGCCACGGCCGGCGTCCTTTACGGCCGGGCGGACGTCAGCCAGGTAGACGGAGGCCGCAACCACGGCTCCGAGGCCAAACAGGCCAAGCGGGCCGAGGAGACCGCCAGATCCGCCGCCGAGCACAGACAGTGCGCCGACGGCCAGGCTGCCGCCGGTCAATGCCAGCCAGAACGTTTTGGTGCGCTTGCCAACAGCTTCAAAGGCGTTTGGCCGGTGGCGGACGCAGTCAAAGAAGGCCCACACCTCGAGGGCCAGTGCTATCAGCCCCAGGATGTAGTAGACCGTGCTCTCAACGTAAAAAATCAGTAGTCGTCCGTCCACCAGCCCAGCCTATCGGTCCAGGGCGTCGAGCGCCTGCTTCAAATCGGCCCAGAGGTCCTCGACGTTTTCGATGCCGACGCTCAGGCGCACCAGGTTCTCGGGGACGCTGGCCGGTTCCGCGGCGTGCCGGCGCCGCCGCTCGATGAGCGACTCAACGCCGCCAAGGGAGGTGGCCGGCAGCCACAGGTTCAGGGCACGCACCAGCTTGTCCGCGGTTTCGGAAGCGCTGAGCCCGCCGGCGGCGGCCACCTGGACGCAGAGGATGGAGCCAAAGCCTGTCATCTGGGACTTGGCCAGATCGTGGCCGGGATCCGACACCAGGCCCGGGTAGCGCACATTCTCCAGGGCCGGGTGTGCGCTGAGACGTTCGGCCAGCAGCGCTGCCGACGCCTGGGAACGCTCAATCCGCAGGGCCAGCGTCCGCAGGCCGCGCAACGCTAGCCATGCTTCGAAGGGACCGGCGATTCCACCATGGATGATGCGGTGGTGAAGAAGTGTTTCGCGCAGTTCCGCGTCAGAGGTCACCAGGGCGCCCAGCACCACGTCGGAGTGGCCGGCCAGGTACTTGGTCACCGAGTGAAGCACGACGTCGGACCCCAGGCTGAGCGGCTGCTGCACCAGAGGGGTGGAGAAGGTGTTGTCGGTGACGACGACGGCGCCGGCCTCGTGGGCGGCCTGGGTCAGGGCCCGGATGTCCGCGATGCCGAGCATCGGGTTGGTGGGGCTTTCCAGCCACAGCATGTCTGCCGGTTTGCCGTCCTGCGGCGCTATCTGGGCCCGGACCGCTTCGGTGTCCGCGATATCCACGGTGCGGAGCTCGAGAAGGCCTTTTTCGGCCAGTTCGGCGGCCATGACCAGCGAACCGGAATAGCTGTGGGACGGCATCACCAGGACGCCCCCGTTGGGGATCAGGGAGAGCGCCGAACTGACCGCGGCCAGGCCCGAGGAGTACAGCAGGCCCGGCAGCGAGGCGCCTTCGAGCTGGCCGAGGGCCTCTTCAAACGGATCCCACGTGGGGTTGGAGTAGCGGCCGTAGCCCCGGTCGCCGTCGTCGAGCGCACCAGTGCCGAAATAGGTAGAGGAGAGCACGATGGGCGGGTTGACGGGCGCATCGTGTTCACGGGGCGGACGGCCGGCGGCCACAACCACCGTTTCGGCAGACAGGGATGCGGCATGCTGATCGGAAAGACTCATGGTCAAAGGGTACGTTGGGTGCCTGCCCGCTGCGAAAGCGGCTGCTTCCGGCCGGATGCGGAAGCGGGCGCCGGGCATTTTTCGTCGGTGGATCGGTAGGCTGGATAGGTGAATACGCAGAGCTCCGGACTTTTCATCGCCTTCGAGGGCGGTGACGGTGCCGGCAAGTCAACCCAGGCGGCCCGGCTGGCCGGCTCACTGGAATCGCGCGGCCTCACCGTCCTGCGCACCCGGGAACCCGGCGGGACGCCCATCGGCGAGAAGCTCCGTTCCCTGGTGCTGGACCACGGCCACGGCCACATCGACGCCCACACCGAAGCCCTGATCTTCGCCGCCTCCCGGGCCGCGCACGCCAGCCAGATCATCAGACCGGCCCTGGCCCGCGGCGAGGTGGTGCTCACAGACCGCTACATCGACTCCTCGGTGGCATACCAGGGCGCCGGCCGCGCCCTCGGCACAGACGCCGTGCGGAGCGTCAATGAGTGGGCCACGTCCGGTCTGCAGCCGGACCTGACGGTGCTCTTGGATGTCCACCCGGCCGAGGGCCGCAGCCGCCGCACCGCCGGGAATGCTGCCGAGGACCGGCTGGAATCGGAAGCCGACGAGTTCCACGCCCGAATCCGCCAGGCGTTCCTGGACCTCGCCGCAGCCAGGCCGGATAGCTACCTGGTGCTGGAGGCAGGGCGGCCCGTCGAGGACATCGCAGGACTGATCCTGACCCGCGTAGAGCAGCTCCTCACCCGAACCGGCGCCGAACGGCAGGGACAGCCATGACCGTCTGGGATGACCTGCAGGGCCAGCCAGCCGTCGTCGCCCAGCTGCGGCAGGCCGCCATGGGTGAAGGGCTAACGCACGCCTGGCTGTTCACCGGGCCCCCCGGCTCCGGCCGTTCCAATGCCGCCAAGGCCTTCGCTGCGGCACTGAACTGCGACCAGGACGACGTCACCATGCGCGGCTGCGGCACCTGCCCGGCGTGCCTGACCATCCTGGGTGAAACCCATGCCGACGTCTCATTCGTGCGCACCGAAAAGGTGACCATCACCATCGACGAGGCCCGCGAACTCGTGTCCACCGCGGGCAACCGGCCGTCCTCGGCCCGCTGGCGGATCATCGTGGTGGAGGACGCCGACCGTATGGCCGAGCGCACCACCAATGTGCTGCTCAAGGCCATCGAGGAGCCCACCCCCCGCACCATCTGGATGCTCTGCGCCCCCTCCCCCGCGGACGTCCTGGTGACCATCCGCTCGAGGTGCCGGGCAGTGGCGCTGCGGCTTCCGCCCGCGGCAGACGTGGCGGCCCTGCTGGTGAAGCGCGACGGTGTGGACCTGGCCCTTGCTGAGCGGGCGGCGCGGGCGGCCCAGAGCCACGTGGGCATCGCCCGGCGTTTGGCCCGGGATAGCGAGGCCCGGGAACGGCGCCTGGAGACCGTCCGGTTCCCGCTGGGCCTGCGCGGCATTACGGCCGCCGTGATGATGGCTGATAAACTCGTGAAGATCGCCACTGAGGAGGCCACCAGCTCCAACGAGGAGCGCGACGCCGCCGAGAAGGCCGCCCTGCTGGCAACGCTGGGCGCCCCCGAGACCGGGACCCTGCCGCCTGCCATGCGCAGCCAGGTGAAGCAGCTCGAAGACGATCAAAAGAGGCGGGCAAAGCGTTCCATCACCGATTCGCTCGACCGGACGCTGACGGACCTTCTCTCGTTCTACCGGGACGTTCTGATCATCCAGCTGGGGAACGCCGTCGAACTCGTGAACGTTGAACTCAGGAGCGAACTTGAGGAGTTTGCCCAACGGTCCGGGCCCGAAGTGACACTCGCCCGGATGGACGCCATCAACAACGCCCGCAAGCGCATCACCACTACCAACGTCGCACCCCTGTTGGCCGTGGAGTCAATGGCCGCGAGCCTGATCTAAGCCCCGCACCGCCCGCCCTCTGACTGACCAAGCTGACGCCGCCTACAAGGAGAACACCGCATGATGTCTGCACCGCCCCTGTCCTCGCGACCCCGGATCCTTGCGGGTGGGATGCGGGCTGCCGGCGCCATGGCGCTGGCCCTGCTGCTGGCATCATGCAGTGCCCTTGGCCTCTCCAAGGACGAGTCCTCCCAGGGCGGCTCCACCGGGCAGGCCGACCCTGCAATAGCGGCGGCCGCGCCCGAGGGGCTGAAGGACTTCTACTCCCAGACGATTGTCTGGAAGCCCTGCGAGGACAAGCTGCAGTGCGCCAAGGTCAAGGTGCCGGTGGACTACGCGAAACCAGACGGCGACACGATTGAACTGTCTGCCGTGAAGATCGCCAGCACCGGGGACAAGAAGCAGGGCAGCCTGCTGGTCAACCCCGGCGGACCGGGCGCATCCGGCTATGACTTCGTCAGGGACGCCGGTAACAGTAATTTCTCCGAGGCGGTGCGCGCGAACTACGACCTCATCGGTTTCGATCCCCGCGGCGTCAAGCGGTCGGCACCCGTCACCTGCCTCACCGACAAGGAACGGGATGAGGCAAGGGCAAAGGTCTACACCCCGGAAACTGACGCCGGGCTGGCAGTGCTCCGCGCCGATAACAAGGTCATCGCCGCCAAATGCGCTGAGCAAACGGGCGCGGTGCTTGGCCACATTGACACGGTCAGCGCGGCCAAGGACCTGGACGTCCTGCGCGCCGTGCTCAACGACTCCAAACTCAACTACATGGGTTTTTCGTACGGCACTTTCCTGGGCTCCACCTACGCGTCGCTCTTCCCGGACAATGTGGGGCGCATGGTCCTTGATGGCGCCATCGATCCGTCCCTCAGCGCTGAGGAGCTGACTCTGGGCCAGGCCCGGGCCTTCGAGAAGGCGCTGCGTGCCTACGTGGAACATTGCCTCGGGGAGGAGGGGTGCCCCCTGACCGGAACGGCCGACGACGGCCTCCAGCAGATCCGCGACCTCATCAACTCCGTGATCCAGACTCCGCGTACGGCCAAGGACGGCCGGCTGGTGGCCGGCAATACCTTCGTCAGCGGCATCGTCGTTCCGCTGTACGCCAACGAAAGCTGGCCGGCTCTGACGCAGGCACTGGACGCGGCCATGAAGGGCGACGTCAGCCCCATGCTTCGCCTGGCCGACCTGGGCGCGAACCGGTCCCCCAACGGCAAATACACGTCCAACACGGCTCTGGCCTTCAGCGCCATCAACTGCCTGGACTACCCCACGAGCAGCGATCCCGCGGTCATGCGCGCCGAGGAGCAGCGGCTTCGTGAAGCCTCCCCCACGCTGGGCTACTTCTTCGCCTACGGCGGGGCGAACTGCGCGGACTGGCCATACAAGAACGTCCGGACCCCCGCCGCCGTCAAGTACAGCGGCTCAGCGCCGATCGTCGTCGTCGGTACCACCGGCGACCCGGCTACGCCGGTGGAGTGGGCGAGCGAACTGCGGAAGCAGCTGGGCAACGCGTCTCTGTTGACCTTCAAGGGTGAGGGCCACACCGCCTACGGCCGGTCCAACACCTGCATCACCAGCGCTGTGGACAAGTACCTCGTGGACGGCAAGGAGCCGGCGGACAACACCGTCTGCTGACCCGAGCCTCAAAGCCGGGCAGCGCGCCGCTCCAGTAGTGCCGGGAAATCCTTGATCGAGGGCACGACGTCGGTGGCACCGGCGCCGCGAAGCGCCGCCTCGGAGTGCGACCCGGTCAGCACCCCGGCAGCCACGGAAGCCCCGGCGCGGAGTCCGGAATGGATGTCCGAGGCGGAGTCCCCCACCACGGCCACCTTCCGGACGTCGTCGATGTCGAGGGCCAGGACCGCTGTCAGCACCATGTCCGGGAACGGCCTGCCCCTGCCGGCGTCCGCCGGGCACAGGCTGAGGTCCGCCAGGCCCATCCAGCCCAGCGATTCGAGCACCATGTTCTGCGTGTGGCGCCCGAAGCCGGTAGCCAGGCAGACCTTGATGCCGGCGTCCCGGAGCCAGCTGATGGTGTCCTCGGCCCCCGGCACGGCCCGGACTCCGCCGTCGGCGATGAGTTCGTCGCAGTTCAGCTCAAACCTTTTGTTGGCACTTGTGGCCGCCTGGGGGTCGTCGAGCAGTTCGGCGAAAACCGTCATCCGGGAGATGCCGGAGCGCTCCCTCGCATAGCGCAGCATGCCTTCAAAACGGGCGGAACCGGCCGGGACTCCCTGCTCCACCAGCGTGCGGCACATCGCGCGGTCCGTGAGGCCGCCGTCGTACACGGTTGTTCCCACCATGGCCAGCACCGCCAGCCGGACGGGCTGGCCCTGCTCCGCCGCGTCCGCAGCTGCGGAGATGGCGGTGCGGACCGCGCTGCCGGTGGAGATTGCGCTGTCTGGTGTCATGGTTGAGCTCCTTTGCCGGGTGCGCAGGCATGCTGCGCCACGCTTTTCGTTCCAGCATCGCGGCTGTTGCTGTTGCGGGTCTGAACCGGATCCGACGGCGGAATGAACGTCCCGCCAACGTCAAGCGCAGCCTGCGGGGCGCTCATTTTGACCCGGACGCAGGGACTCTATTACAGTTGTCTCTTGCATGAACCGGCCGGTTTCCCGGCTGATTGGTGCGGTGCTTCCTTAGCTCAGTCGGTAGAGCGTTTCACTCGTAATGAAAAGGTCATCAGTTCGATTCTGATAGGAAGCTCGGGAAGAACCCCGTATTGTCGCTAGTTCGGCGGCGGTACGGGGTTTTTTGCTGGTTTCGCCCGAGTCGCCATTCGCCCGGGACATATCTTCAGCGCACTTCGGCGCACACATCCGCTTCACCCGCACCCACGCGCGTCGCCTGAGACTTGCGCCAATCTGGCGTCGCCAGCAGTAGGGCGGGTTTTCTTGAGCCAGTATTGATGGGCATCCGGGGAGACCTTGAGTCAGCGAAGGCAGAGTGTTCGTTACCGGCACGGAAGACCGGCCATACGAAGCCCGCAGGCGCCACTTCACGGGCAAAAAAATAACCCACACACGTCCCCTCCGTCGTCTGGCCCCAGAACCGCGGCGGAGGGGGCCCACCCGTAAGGCAGCACATGACAGCGGTAGCAACGCGGGCAAGCTCGACGACTAGGTGGGGCCGCACGCCGCCGTCACAAACTCGTAGATCTGCCCACGCAGTGCCGTGCCGGCGGCGATCTTCAGCTGCCCCTCGCGGCCTCCCACAGTCACATGCAGGGGCAGCAGCGTGCCCACTTTGTCCTCGGCGATGGCATGCGTATCGCATCGGGCAGGACGGATCCGCAGGCGCAGTTCAGAGCGTGGGGCGCCCTGCGCGATGCGGATGTTCCGCGGCCACGGCTCGTCCGCCGGCTCGGCAATCAGGGTGGTCCCGTCGATGCTGGCAATCGTCACTGACCCTATGTCCATGCCGGCGCCTTCCGCTTTTTTCGGGGTGATGACCAGCCGGACGACGGCGGTGCGGGAGTCCGGCGCAACCTCAAGCCTGCGGTCCAGCACGATGTCCGCCACGGCGGCCGCCTCCGCCGCCAGGCACAGCTCCCTGTTGTTCCGCTCCAGGACCCCGAAGGGGTCGCCGGCGCCCGACGCCACCTCCCGGAGACCGGGCCGCCCGGGCTCCGAATACCTGATGGTGGCGACTGGCTGCTGAATGAATGATTGCTGCGCGGTTGATAGGTCCCGGCCGCAGACCGGGGCCGGCAGCCGGGCGGGAAGGCTCTTGGGCTGGCCGGGAGGCAGCTCGAGGCTTCCGCCCGACGGCTCCCACAGGATGTCCCGCTGAAACAGTGGCGACGCCAGTTGCGCCGCGGCTACTGTCAGGGGCCTGCCGGACACGTTGGTGAGCAGGAGCTGGATGGCCTGTTTGCCGTACTGGTCGCGTGACTGGTTAACCTCCACCGTTATCGGCAGCGGTCCAGCAGACTCCTGCGGCTCCGGCACCGTGCAGGCCGCCAGCGCGGGGACCGCCGTCGCCATGGCAACCGCCGCCAGAACAGTCAGCCGGCGGCGGGCGGGCGCCCAGGACCCGTGCGCAGGCGACTTCCGCGGAGGGGACCCGTGCGCGGCAGGGCACGGGCCGAGGACCTGTTGTTCATCCAACAGGCCCACGGCCCCGGGTTTTTCTAGAACTGCCCGGTGGGGCCGCTGTCTTCGACCTCTCCGCGCCAGCCGCCGGTTTCCGCGCCGCGTGACTCGATGAAGTCCTTGAATTTCCGCATGTCGGCCTTGACCTGCATTTCGTCAATCTTCAGGGCCGCGCCTGCTTTCTCCGTGACGGTTTCCGGCGCCCATTCGAAGTGGACCTTCACTTTCGTGTGGTTGGCATCCAGGGGCGTGAACCTGATGATGCCGGCATGGGACTTGCCGTCGGTGCTGCGCTAGGCGATCCGGTCATCAGGCTCCTGGTCAACTATCTCCGTATCAAATTCCCGCTTCACACCGCCGACCTTCGTGACCCAATGATTGGTGGTGTTACTCAGCTGGGTTACGGATTCCACGCCGGACATGAACTGCGGAAATGATTCGAACTGCGTCCACTGGTTGTAGGCCGTACGGACCGGAACTGCGACATCAACGGTCTCTTCAACAGTTTCCATCTGCTTCCTCCTGTCATAACGGGCGGCCCGATTTCGGGCCCTCGGCAGCCGCCGTCGTCCTTCACTGCAACCGCCACCTGAACCGTAGGTCCGGCACCTTCTGGTGTCCAGCCCCCGCAGATGATCGGGATCAGCGACTGCCGGCTGTGCTGCCCGCGGTGACCAGGAGGTCCCCGACCTGGCACTCCAGGGCGTCGCAGATGGCCGTCAGGGTGGAGAACCTGATCGCCTTTGCCCTGTCGTTTTTCAGCACCGACAGGTTCACCAGGCTGACGCCGACCCGCTTGCTCAGTTCGGTCAGGGTCATCCCGCGGTCTGCCAGCAGCTCGTGAAGCCGGCAATGGATTCCTGTGGTTTCGTCCGCCGGCATCAGACCAGGCCCTCGGTGTCCTTCTGCAGCCTTCGGCCAAACTCGAAGACCCCGGCGACAAGAAGCAAGGCGATGCCCAGCACCAGAGGACCGACGTTGAAGTCCACAGAGAAGAGGTAATACTCCCCCGGCACGCGCCCGTGCGCTCCGATCAGGTCCGCCAACCGGCTCCGCGCGATGGAATCGAGGATCTGCCCCACCGTCCCGGACAGTGCCAGGACAATTCCCCCGGCGCCAACGAGCCACGCAGAACCACGTGTGAAAAGAATTTCACTCCGGAGCCGGTAGGCCAGCAAGAAGATCAGCGCCAGAACGGCAAGAATGCCGAGCTGGTTCAGGGCCCCGGCCCACCCCAGCAGGGAGGCCGGGCCGGAAGGAAGCACCGGGATGGTCGCATCGAGTGCGGTGTAGTGTCCAGTAGTCCCGAGTGACAGTCCGGATGCCGCTTGGCGGGTCGTAGCCACAGGCAGCGTGAGTGTCACCGGACCTGCAGCGGAATCGACGATGCCCCACACCGTAAGCGCCGTCGTCGTGACTGCTGCCGCTGACGAGGCAATCATCAGAAGAAGCGCATCTGTTCTGGACACGATCATTTTCCGGCCTGAAGCGGGAACGGCACCCGTGGTAACTTTCATTCAATCCCCCAGTTATGAAACTCATTAATAACGACAGTCGATAACCTAAGGCTTGCCGAGGCCGGAGTCAATCACTCCTCGGGGGCCCTCTGCCCTCCACGGGCGCTTCGACGCCGGCGACAAAAACTGATCATCGACACGGTCCTCGCGCGGGCTTAACCTTTCCTCGCTGGGATCCGACAACGACGACAGTGAGGTGGCGAGATGGGAACCCAGGAAGATGCCGGTGTGGTGCGACGGGGCTACGAAGCGTTCGGTGCAGGTGACATGGAAACTCTTCGAAACCTGTTCGCGGAGGACGCCGTCTGGCATCTGGGAGGCAGCGGCGGGCTGTCCGGTGACAAGCAGGGCCTGGACGCAATCCTCGCCTACTTCGGCGAACTGTTCACGCGGTCCGACGGCACCATCAGAGTTGAGCTGGACGATCTGATCGGCGGGGAAAATCACACCGTTGGCTTCCAGAGGGTGCACGCACAACGCAACGGGGCGGCCATCGACCAACGGACCGTCATCGTCTTCGCGCTCAAGGACGGGAAAGTCAGCGAGGTTTATGAATTCCCCGAAGACACCGCCAAGGCCGCCGAATTCTGGTCCTGATGCCATGGCAGATGCGATGAAGTCCCTCACTGAAACCTTCAAAGAGGTGGGCGTGTCCAAAGCTTATGGGGAGCCTATCCGGCTCGACGGAAAGGAACTCGTTCCCGTCGCGCTGGTCTCCTTCGGCTTTGGCGGCGGCACCGAAGGCGGCGATCCGGACGCAGCGGGCTCCGGCGGCGGAGGAGGCGGGTTCGTCTTCCCGCTGGGGGTGTACGCGCACGACGACGGCGGCAGGCTAACTTTCCGTCCAAATCCCCTGTCGCTGACCGCTTGCCTAGTACCGCTCGTGTGTGCCGTCGGCTTTGCGCTGCGCGGCGCACTCCGGGCGCGGCGCTAGCCTCCCCAGATTCCCACTGAAAGTTAGGCGCGACCGGAAGCCGCTACGCAACGTCGTCGGGGATGTTCCGGTCCGACAGGTGGGCCAGCAGGGCCTTTTCCGGATTGCCAGGGTTCTCTTCAAGGTGGCGCAACAGGCTGACGCGAACCTCAGGGCCTGTGGCAACAGCCGAAAGAACATCGATAATGACGTCCATGACCTGACGGCGCATCGTCCAATCCTCCGAAGCGTACGTCATGCCCACCTCCCGTCCGGCCGCGAGCCCTTTCCCCCGACTGTACTTTCGGCCGATACTTCTCTCTCGAGCGGTATCGCCGCTTCCATGGTCCCCGCTTGGCGAGGGGACCATGGCACCAGTGGGGCCGGCCCTCGCTTGGGCCGACCCCACTTGCAGATCGTGGTGCTATGAAATCAGGTCAGACCCGGCTTCTGCGAGTGACGGCGCCGTAGATCAGCAACACAATGACGGCCCCGAGGATGGACAACAGCCAAGTCCTGAGGTCGAAGAAGTCACCCAGGCCACCGCCGAAGATCAGCGAACCGATCCAGCCGCCGAGGATAGCCCCGACAACGCCCAAGACGAGGGTGACTATCCAACCGCCGCCCTGCCTCCCGGGAAGAATGGCTTTTGCAATGGCCCCCGCAATCAGACCGAGCAGGAGAAATCCAAGAATTCCCATGACGCACTTTCCTTTCCACCAGACAGGCACCGCGGGTGTGGCACCAGCTATAAAGAGTTAATCAGCATGCTTAGTAGCTGGCAAGCATCCGTTGCCCGTGCCCCGAAAATTCTCTTGTCAGGCCCGTTGGAGCGGTGCTATAAAAATCGGTATCAGCCACCATCGGAAACTGAGGTCAAGGAGGGGGTCCCCGGCAGCAAGTCAACGCCTCATAGACCGGGACGGGATACCGGTACACGCAAAAGCTGCTAATTGGGCGGCGAGCTAATAGAGAACGCCACAGCGCAAAGTGTGCAGGTGCAGCATCATCAGCGTGCGGATCCTATTCCCGCTAAGTGGTCCCCGGCTGCAGTAGCAGCCGGGGACCACATCACCCTAGCTGCAGAGGGGAATGCAGCATCCGGAATTACTGAGCTGGCTGTGGTGGGATTCCAGTGGACCAGGCGACAATCGTCAGCTATGCCCTCGGCTATATCGGCGTCGCTATAGCCGTTTTTCTTATGTTCCTGCCGGCGCTCGCTGTTTTCGGCCTGCTTCTGCTCGGGGTCGGCGCCGTGCAAGTCCTCCTTCTACTCATCAATGCACTGGCCGTTGGCCTCTACAGAGCTGCCCTCAGGTTGTATCACCGCCTCCTGGACAGATGGCAGAGCGGTCACGGCGGCAGATTGGCCGCCCACTAGAGCGGAGCGCGCCCGGCCGAGGTGGTCCGGCCGGAACTCTGCCCACATGCGGCATGCTGAAACCTACGTGCCAAAACATATGATGCTGTCATGGAGGAGGAACTGCAGCGCGCCGCCCAGGCCCTGTACGCGCTTCCCTTCGACGACTTCATTGCCGCCCGCACTGCGGCTTCCAAGGAAGCCGCCACATCCGACAAGCCCCTTGCCCAGGCGATCCGGACCTTGCCGAAACCATCCGTGGCCGCTTGGACCGTCAACATGCTGGCGCACCATCGCCCCGAGGCCGTTCAGCAGCTCAGGGTCCTCGGACAGACCATGCAGGAGGCACAGGCTTCCCTCGACGCCGCAGCACTGAGGGAACTCGCCAAGGAACGCCGGAAGCTCCTCGGCACCGCTGTGGGTGAAGCACGGCTCGCCGCTGAGGAACAAGGCCGGAAGATCAGCGGTCCCGTGGCCACCGAAGTGGAAGAAACACTGCGGGCCGCCACCGCAGACCTGGCGGCTGCCGCCGCCGTCGAAAGCGGGCTGCTACTCCGCGGTCTGTCCGCCGACGGCGTTGACCAGGTTGATGTCACCGACGCCGTGGCGGTTCCGTCCGCCCTTGGCAAGCTGCCGCCTCGGCCGCTCCCACCGCAGCGGCCCGGTGGAGCACGGCGCCCGATCGGTGGGGGGCCGAAAAGCCGTCCGGAGGAACCCTCCGCCACAGCGGCTCCGGCAGGCAGGCGCGCACGAACACAGCCGCCGAAGGCCGCGGACAAGACCGACGCTGAAGAGCAGCAAAAGCCGCGGCTGCGGGCCGTCCGCAGCGCTCCCCGCCCTGTTCCGCCGTCCCTGCTGGAGAAGGCGCAGGCGGCACTGGCGGAAGCGGAGGAGGCTGCCGCCAATGCCGCCGGCGAGGCCGCACGACGCGCCCAGGCCCAGGAGGACGCCGCGGCAGCCTTTGTCCAGCTCACAGCTGGCGTCAACGAGGCGCGGCAGCGGCTCCGGGCCCTGGAACTCTCACTCGATGCCGCGCGCAAGCAGCGCGATACCGCTGCCGCCGAGGCGAAGCAGTACGCTCGGGCAGCGGAGAAAAGCGAGCGGTCGGCCGTGCTGGCCAAGGAACGTGTGCTCCGTCTCCGCAACACGCCGGACTGAACTGCCAAAAATGTCAGACCCCGGTTGCACGATGGAGCCATGGAAAATAATCAGGAGTTCCACGTAACTTACTTCGACGCCGACTGCGGCCGGATCCGCACCGAGGTCTTCGACACCGTGAAGGCGGCAGAGCTTTTCGCGAGCCGCAGCATCACCGGCGAGGACAGCTGGGCCGTCGTCGACGCCGTTGCCGTCCACCAGGAACAGCTCGCCGCCTGACCGCGCTTAAGCCTGACCAGTCAGGCCTGAACAGCCGAGGCCGATCAACGCGGACAGGCCCCGCCCCGTCCGCGTAAGCGAACGTGGCGGGGCCTGTCCGTGGGCAGCCTAGGAATTAGGCGAAGTCAGAGACGGCCGGGTCTGGACCGATCCTGCCGCTTCCTTCCGCGGTGCGGTCCAGCCCGTTGATGGCTGCAACGTCCTCGGCGTCCAGCGTGACGTTCAGCGCGTCGAAGTTCTCACGGATCCTGGATTCGGTGACGGACTTGGGGATGACGACGTTTCCGACCGCGAGGTGCCATGCGATGACCACCTGCGCCGGGGTGGCGTTGTGCTTCTGTGCGATGCCCGCAATGACCGGGTCCTCCAGGAGTTCGCCGCCCTGGCCCAGCGGCGACCAGGCCTGGGTCAGGATGCCCTGGGAGGCATTGAACTCCCGCAGTTCCGACTGGCTGAAGTACGGGTGCAGTTCCACCTGGTTGATGGCCGGAACCACGCCGGTCTCGTCGATGATCCGCTGCAGACCTTCGACGGTGAAGTTGGACACGCCGATGGACTTGACCTTGCCGCGCTTCTGGAGTTCGATCAGCGCCTTCCAGGTGTCTACGTACTTGTCCTGCATGGGCTGGAGCCAGTGGATCAGGTACAGATCCAGTGTTTCAAGGCCCAACCGCTCCAGGGACTCCTCGAACGCGGCAAGCGTTGATTCGTACCCCTGGTCGGCGTTCCACAGCTTGGTGGTGATGAAGATTTCCTCCGGCGACAGCCCGGAGCTGGCGATCGCCCGGCCGACGCCGGACTCGTTGCCGTAGATCTTGGCGGTGTCGATGTGGCGGAACCCGGCCTGGAACGCCTGGAAGACAACCTTCTCGGCTACGTCGTCTTCAACCTGCCAAACCCCGTAGCCAAGCTGCGGAATGGTGTTGCCGTCATTGAATGTCAGTGTTGGTGAAGAAGTCATTTGTCCATCCTGCCAACAAACAAACCGGGAGGACACGGAATATGACGAAGCTAAGCTAGCCGCGTAACGGCCCGTCACGGGGAATATTTCGACGGCCGGCGGGTACCGCCGTCCGGACTCTCCCGGGACTCTGTCAGGACTCCAAGAGGAGCCGCTCGGCGTCGGCCACCTGCTCAAAAACAGTCTCCGCCCGGCGCCATACGGAGGCCGCGCCAACCGGCACGGGTCCCACGGCAAGCCGCAGCATCGCCGCCGCCTCGGCGGTGGCCGCGAGCGAGTTGCCCGCCTTGGAGAGCGAGCGGTGAACACCGGACAGTGCATGCGGAATGTCCAGCCCGTCGCTGGGCGACCGCCGCTGCGCCTCAACGCAAATCTCCCGGACGCGGCTGGAGAGGCCGGCCAGCCGGTTGGCGATCTCCACCAGCTCTCCATAGAGCTGCTCGTCCTCCACACCTTCGAGCACCTGGTGGTAGCGGTCGAGGCCGCGGTGGAACCGGTCATGGGCACGGCGCCACAGGCCCTTGCCAAGTTCGGCGTCGTCTTTCCGCCCTTGCCGGGCGGCCGTGAAAAATCCCAAAGAGGCCTACAAATACTGGCCGGGGCCGTGGTCGGGGTCTTCCTTCCGGCCCGGGTGCAGCGGATCTGAACCGGGCTGGGGCGCCTTGGCACGCTGCGGCTCACCGTTCTCACCGATGATCACACCGGGCGCGATGACTGTGCCTGGCGGCAGCTGCTTTAGCTGCATCTGGGCCAGGGTGTGTTCCCGGGCGGCGTGCTGGGCGGCTATCGCCGTCTGGATCCCGTGGAACAGGCCTTCCAGCCAGCCCACCAGCTGGGCCTGGGCGATCCGCAGCTCGGCGTCAGAGGGAGTGGCGTCGTCCGGGAATGGCAGGCTGATCCGTTCCAGCTCCTGCACCAGTTCCGGTGCCAGACCGTCCTCAAGCTCCTTGATGGAGCGCTCGTGGATCTCCGCCAGGCGGCCCCGGGCGGCGTCGTCCAAAGGCGCAGACTTCACTTCTTCCAGCAGCTGCCGGATCATGGTCCCGATCCGCATCACCTTCGCGGGCTCATCCACGAGGTCCTGCAGGTTGGCGGCCTTCGGCTTTTCCGCCTCGGCGGGGCGCCCAGCGGCCCCCGCATCCAGGGGGGTGCCCTCATCATCCAGGGTGGTGCCCTCCACTGGTTCCTCGTCCTCTGCAGTCCGGGTGGGTTGAGTGTCTTCGGGATCGCTCATGCGTTCATACTCTCACGGGCCCGGAACGCGGAGTCCAGTCAATGAAGCTCCCTTGACCAGGATTTCGCCTTCGTCCGTAGCGAAACCGCATTCGCGGTAGAAGCCGACGGCTTAGGTGTTGGCCAAACCCACACTTCCGCCGCTCCACGGCCCCTCATCCAGGCCCCCATCTCGCCGGCATCCGCCGGCCCGATCCTGCGAACAGCGAATCGGGCCGGCGGAACTGGCATGGTCAGCAGCACCTTCCCTGCGGGTTGGTGTCCTGGCGGTCAGTCCGGTCCCGCCAGAACGCCCGTTCGTCCAGGGGCGGCGTGCCGTGGCCGGCCGCCGCGTGGTGCTCCAGGTACTTCCGGTACGCGTCGGCGCCCATGACACCCTGCACGTACCGTGCGAAGCCGCGGAAGGCTCCCGCCACCGGATGAAGCAGGCCGGCCGGTCCGGGTGCAGCACTCATCAGTGGTGCCCCGCCCGCTCAACACGCATGTCGGCGGGCAGCTTGTTCCATTCGGCCATGAGCTCGCGTTCGGCGGGCGTGGGGATCAGCCCGGCGGGCGCGTAGACGCGTGAGGGATGTGGCCGGTCCTCGTTGTTGACGTTGGGGACGCCGGCCGCGGTGTTCCGGAAGGCCTTCACCGTGGCAAGCACCGCGGTGATGATGACGATGATGCTCAGGACCACGAAGATGACGGACAGCCAGCCTTGGATCATGGTGTTGCGGACCACGGCCTCCATGGCCGCCGTGGTCTTGGCCGTGCCGAACGAGGTCTTCCCGTCGGCCAGCGCCTTGCTGAAGGCGGCGTTGTTGGCGAAGTACCCCACCGCCGGGAGGGAAGAGAAGATCTTGTGGATGCTTGCCGTGATGGTGACGACGGCGGTGAAGGCCAGCGGCACGGCAACGATCCACATGTATCTGAACGAGCCGCGCTTCGCCGCGATGGCCATGCACACCGCCAGGGCGATCGCAGCCAGCAGCTGGTTGGCGATGCCGAACAGCGGGAAGAGGGTGTTGATGCCGCCCAGCGGGTCGGTGACGCCCATCAGCAGCACGGCGCCCCAGGCGCCCACCATGATGGCCGTGCAGAGCCACGCGCCGGGACGCCAGGACGCCTCCTTGAACTTCGGGGCAAAGTTCCCGATCGAATCCTGCAGCATGAACCGCGCAACGCGCGTTCCGGCGTCGACTGCGGTGAGGATGAACAGGGCCTCGAACATGATGGCGAAGTGGTACCAGAAGGCCATCATGCCGGTGCCGCCGATGAACTGCTGCATGATGTGGGCCAGGCCCACGGCGAGCGTTGGCGCGCCGCCTGAGCGCGAGACGATGCTTTCCTCGCCCACGTTCGACGCAGTCTGCGCCAGGACGTCAGGGGTGATGTTGACGCCGGCCAGGCCAAGGCTGTTGACCCACTGCGCCGCCGTCTCCACCGTTCCCCCGGTCAGCGCCGCGGGGGCGTTCATGGCGAAGTAGATCCCGCGGTCGATGGAGATGGCCGCGACCAGCGCCATGATGGCGACGAAGGACTCCATCAGCATGCCGCCGTAGCCGATGAACCGGGTCTGACGTTCCTTCTCGATGAGCTTTGGCGTGGTGCCGGAGGAAATCAGGGCGTGGAAGCCGGAAAGCGCGCCGCAGGCGATGGTGACGAACAGGAACGGGAACAGGGCGCCGGAGAAGACCGGACCGTTCTCGCGGCCGGCGAACTCGCTGAACGCGGGAACAGTAATTTCGGGGCGCACCACGATGATGGCCACGGCGAGCATCGCGATCACGCCGATCTTCATGAAGGTCGAGAGGTAGTCCCGCGGTGCGAGCAGGAGCCACACCGGCAGAATGGCCGCGATGAAGCCGTAGATGATGAGGCCCCACGCGATGGTGACCTTGTCCAGGTGGAAGAACGCCGCGCCCCACTCGGTGCCGGCCACGGCGCCGCCGCCGATGATGGCGGCCATGAGCAGCACGAAGCCGATGATGGAAACCTCCATGACCTTGCCCGGACGCAGATACCTCAGGTACACGCCCATGAAGAGCGCGATCGGGATGGTCATGCCCACCGAGAAGACGCCCCAGGGGCTCTCCCCCAAAGCATTGACGACGACGAGCGCCAGGATCGCGACGATGATCACCATGATCAGCAGCGTGGCCACGAGGGCGGCGGTGCCGCCGATGACGCCGAGCTCCTCACGCGCCATCTGGCCGAGGGAACGGCCGCCGCGGCGCATGGAGAAGAACATGACCAGGTAGTCCTGCACGGCGCCTGCGAGGACGACGCCGAGAATGATCCAGATAGTGCCCGGGAGGTAACCCATCTGGGCCGCGATGACGGGCCCCACGAGCGGGCCGGCTCCGGCGATGGCGGCGAAGTGGTGCCCGAAGAGGACATTGCGGTCCGTGCGGACGTAGTCCTTGCCGTCAGCCTTGTACTCTGCCGGCGTGGCGCGGCGGTCGTCCGGCTTGAGCAGATAGCGCTCGATGACCTTCGAATAAAAGCGGTAGCCGATCAGGTACGTGCACACCGAGGCGAACACGAACCAGATGGCGTTGACCGTCTCGCCCCTGACGACGGCCAGCATGAACCAGGCCACGCCGCCCAGGAGCGCGATGGCTACCCACGTGGCGATCTTCGCAGGGGTCCATCTGCGCTCCTCGGCGTCGCGGACCGCGTCCTCCACCGACGTCGGCGGCAGCGACCCGGTGGCCGCGGGATTGAGTTCCCCGTCCGCCGTTCGGGTCACGTCCTCAGGCATGGTGCCCATGTCTCCTCCTTGAGATTCCCAGTTGGCACGGAGTGTGCCACCGGCACCCTACCAACGGGTAGGGCTGCAACCGTGGCCATTTGCCGAGCGCTGCCGGAGGAATCGCCGAGCGGTCGCAGCGCCGCGGCGAGCGGACGGCCCCGGCTTACCGCCGTCGTCCGCTCCAGTCGTCCACTTCAGGGGTCCGGTGCGGCTGCCAGGGTCCAGCGCCGCTGGCAGGAGCGGCTTTCAGGTGCCGGCGCTTCGCCGGGACACCGGCAGGCGGGCACGCGCGAAGACCCAGGCCAGTGCACTTCCGGTCAGCGGCACGGCAACGAGCAGGGCCAGCAAGGGCATCCACGGCACCACCGACTCCGCGAACATCCGGGTGGCCCCGATGAGCAGGACTGCGGGCACCACCCCGGCGGCCACTCCCAGCGAGGTTCCGAGGGACGCGGTCATGAGCGACTGCGCGCCTGCCAGGGCTTTCCGCAGCCGCGGCGGCGCCCCGACTCCAGCCAGCGTCATGTGGTCTGCCCTGGCGTCGGCGAGCGCCAGGCCCGTGGTGATGCCGGCTGCGCTAAGGGTAATGAAGGCGCTGATGCCGACGATCAGCCACAGCAGTTCGGATCCGGTACGGTCCGCCCCGGGCTCAACGTAGAAGCCCATGGCTTGGATCCGGTAGACATTCGCCAGTGCCGCCCATGCCCGGTCCTGTTCGGCGGCCTCCGGGTATGCGGACAGCTGGGCCAGCAGCACGGAGTTGTCGAAGTGGATGCCTAGCCTGACGGCGGTGTCCGGGGTGATCACGCCGTAGAACGGTATCGGAACGTCCGGAGCGTCCACGGCCGCCGGCAGCCCTGTGTTGCTCAGGGGCTTGTAGCCAACGGCGGAACCGGGACCCGCAACCGGCTCGCGAACGTCGTAGGACTGGAGCGTGGCCTTCCCGTCCTTTTCGAAGACAGGGTTGCTGACCACCATTCCGCCGCTCCTGAGTGCGTGCACCGCGGCAGGGCTGGGTTCCCGGCCGAGGAGCGCCCGCAGCTCATCGACGCCGCCGACTACCAGAGGTGGAAGCTGGCTGCTGACGCCGACGGGGAACATCGATCCGCCGCACCGCCAGTCGCTCCCGTCGAGGACCCGGCCCTGCGGCGAGACAGGGCATTCGTGGCCGGCCGGCACGGCGAGCTTGTATTGCCGGCAGTCCACAGCGTCACCAGTGGCAGGAAGGGATCCATCGGCTGACGCCCGCATGTGGCATTTGCTCGTCACCGGACCCCTGAGGACCTGCGTCCACTGCACGGTACTGAGTTCCCGCCGCAGTGCCGCAGCCACTGCAGCCGGGTCGATAGTCCTGCCGGAGGCCGTTCCCTGGGCCTGGACCGGCGCGGTTTCCAGCGGCAGCGAAACCTGGTTTTCCTGCGCGCCCCACATGTGGGTGCGCTTCGCCTCCTCCATCTGGCTCGCGGAAAGGACCATCGCGGCACTGGCCAGCGTCGCGGCGGCGAGGATTGCCGCCACGGCAGGCACCGTACGGCTTCGGTTCCTGGCCGAGTCACGGGCGGCCATGCGCAGCGGGAGCGGCATCCAGGCGGTGCGTGCAGTCAGGACTTTCACGAACGTCCCGGTGAGCAGGACAAGGGCGGTCACCGCCAGGACTGCGCCGCCGGTGACCAGCGCCGCGACCAGCGGGGTCCGCGCAGCGACGACGTCCAGGTCACCGGTCAGGCCCAGGGTTTGCCCCGCCGCGAGGCAGCTGATGGCCAGAACCAGCAGGAGGCCCCCCGCCCGCGCCGGCCACGGCCCAGAGACTGCCGGTGCGCGGCCGGACTTCAAGGCGCCGAGCACCGCCTGCCGCGCAACCTGACGGGCAGGAACCACCGCGGCCAGGAAACACGCCAGCAGGCCCATGGCCATGGCCGCCACAGTGGGCAGGATGTCCAGATGGAAGCCGGGAAAGCGGACAGAGCCCAAGTGCCTGGCAACCGCCACCGCCACGGCAGCCCCGCCTGCCCCCAGCACGGCACCCGCAACCACTGCGATGGACCCAAGCCACAGCCCGGCGGCGGTTACCACCGCCCGGACCGTAGGTGCTTCCGCTCCGCTTGCGGCGAGCAGGGCTAGTTCGCGGACCTGGCGCTTAGCGCCCACCGCAAACGCCGCCCCGGCCAGGAGTCCCACTTCGAGCAGGGCAAGTGCCGCGATCAGCACAGCGGCAACGTAGCCAGCGGCGGGCATGGTCCCGGGGCCTCCGGCAGCGCCTGACGGGACCGGCGGGTCAAGTGCTACGGCACGGGAAAGCACGGCGATGCCGGACCTGTTCAGGTCACGGATCTGGTCCCACGTCACGGGGTTTGAACCGACGAGGTAGTACATCGTTTCGCCGAGCGGGTTGCCCCGGGCGGGCGGGCCATCCATGGCTGCCTGGCCCGGTTTGAGGAACAGGATGGGGTTGCCGTCCGAGGAGGTAGCATCCCGTAAGGTGCCGACGACGGCGAAGGTGCCGTCCGCCGTCGTCAGCCTGTCTCCGAGGCGGATGCCGAAGCGCTTCAGCGCTCCGGGCGAGGCGAGGATTTCGTCAGGGGCAGCGGCGGGCCGCCCCTCCAGAAGCGTGTATTTTCCGGTGAAGGCGGGATTCAGTACGTCGACGGCCTTGGCCATCACGGGGACGTCGTACCCGGCGGCGTCGGACGCACCGGCGTCGGACGCGCCGGCCCTGACCGTGAGCGTCAGCTGCGTTTCGGTCAGGACTTCGTAGCCGGCGGGGACCGCGTCCCGCGGATTCCGCGGTTCGAAGTCCGGATCGACAGTGAAATTCCGCGTCATGGTTGCTGTCTCAAACACAGGATCCTGCACGGTCTCGGCGTTGGAAGCGGGCATGCCGCGGAACCGTGCCTGCGTACTGCCCAGCTGGTACTGCACCCGTTCCGCCGGTGTTTCCTGCATGCTTTGCGCCAGGGCCGCGGCGCCGGTCATGCCGGCCACCGGCAGCAGGATCAGCAGGATGATCAGCAGGGAGCGGACGCGGTGCCTGCTGATGTCCCGGCGTGCCATCCGGAGGGCAAGACGAAAACTGTGCCAGCGGCCATGGGGCGCGGGCGCTACGTCCAGGGCCATCTCAGCCGGCCGGTGCCAGGAGAACTGCGGGATCGCGCATGGCCGTTGCCTCATCCACAATCCGGCCGTCACGGATAAACACCACGCGGTCCGCCCACGCGGCATGGCGCGCCTCGTGCGTGACCAGCATGACGGCGGCGCCGGCGTCAGCCCGGGAGCGGAGCACCTCCATGACGCCGTGGCCCGTGGTGGAGTCAAGGGCGCCGGTGGGTTCGTCCGCAAGGATCAGCCGGCGGTTTCCCACGATGGCACGGGCGATGGCCACGCGCTGCTGCTGCCCGCCGGACATTTCATCCATGAACCGGTGCGCCAGCTCCGGGATCCCCACCTGCCGCAGGGCGTCCACTGCCTGCCGGTGCGCTTTCCTGGCCGGCACGCCGTCGAGCTCGAGCGGCAGGGCAACATTTTCCGCCGCCGACAGCGTCGGGACCAGGTTGAAGTCCTGGAAGACATAGCCCACCGCACGGCGCCGGAGCCGCGCCAGCGCGTTCAGTCCCAGCCCCGCCAGGGGTGTTGACTCCACAAAGACACCGCCCGACGTCGGCCGGTCCAGTCCGCCGGCCAGCGCCAGCAGGGATGATTTTCCCGAGCCGGACGGCCCCATCACCGCAACGAATTCCCCGGCATTGACGGTGAGGTCTACATCCCGGAGCGCGGCAACAGCCGTGGACCCCTGCCCGAACGTCCTGCTGACCTTCGCGAGTTCGAGGACCTGCTGCGGTCCCTGCACGCTCACCGGCGGTTGTCCGCTTTGAGCGGGGCAGCCTCTTCCACAGTGACCCCGTTGGACGGTTTGCGTACGTGGCTGCGCGACCCGGAGGCCTGCGCGAGCTGCAGCATCCGGGCCTCGCACAGATCCAGCCAGCGGATCTCGGCCTCGGTCTGGAAGATCAGCGAATCCAGCACCAGTAGCCAGGCCGTGTCCGCCGCCCGCTGGTTGACCGCGGTGTCCCGCCGCGACTTCGTATAGTCCTGCAGGGCACGCATGGAAGCGGTTCGCTGGGACTGGATGATCGCCGCGACGTCCACCCCGGGCAGGGTGACGGCCAGCGCCAGCTTGATGGCGAGCTCGTTCCGCGGCGGGTTGCTGCGTTCCACCGGTGTCGCAAACCAGCCCTGGACCTCCGCCTTGCCGGCTTCGGTGATGCTGTACACGACGTGGCCCTCGCCGTCGCCGCCGTCGTTGCTGACGAGGCCGTCACGTTCCAGCCGGTCGAGGGTGGTGTAGACCTGCCCGATGTTCAGTGGCCAGGTGGAGCCCGTGCGGTCTTCGAATTCGACCCTGAGCTGGTAGCCGTAACGCGGCTGGTCTTGCAAGAGGGCGAGGAGGCTATGGCGGATGGACATCTGGCTCCTTGGCTGGAAGTCGGCAGTATGCACGCGCCCCCAAGACGCGTGCATACTGCGTATTCCCCGAGCCTAGCCTTTGTTCTTCAGCATGGCAATACTGAGTATCTATCGTCGGCGCCGGGGCCGCTACATGACCAGCAGGACCTTGCCCACATGCTCGCCGGAGTCGAAGTATTTGTGCGCCGCCCTGGCCTGATCCAGCGGGAAGGTCTTTGCCACCAGCGGGTGAATCCGCCCGTCAGAGACGAGGGGCCACACGGAGTCCCTGACGGCCGTCATGATGACCCCTTTCTCGGCTGTCGGACGGGGGCGCAGCGCCGTGGCCACGATGGCCGCGCGCTTACGCAGCAGCTGCCCCAGGTCCAGTTCCCCCTTGGCACCTCCCTGCAGCCCAATGACGACGAGTCGGCCGTAATCGGCCAGGGCGTCAATGTTCTTCTGCAGGTACTTGGCGCCCACGACGTCCAGGATCACGTCGGCGCCCTTGCCCCCGTTTTGGGAACGCAGGCTCTCGGCGAAGTCTTCCTCCGCATAGTTGATGGCGATGTCGGCGCCAAGGAACGCCTTTGCGGTGCTGACTTTTTCGTCGGTTCCCGCGGTGGCGGCCACCGTGGCTCCCAGGGCCTTGGCCAGCTGGATGGCCATGGTGCCGATACCCCCCGTGGCGCCGTGGATCAGGACCGTCTCACCCGACTGCAGTTGCGCGGTCATCACCAGGTTTGAGTAGACGGTGGCGGCAACCTCAGGCAGGGCGGCAGCGGTAACCAGGTCCACGCCGTCGGGAACCCTCAGCACCTGTTCCGACGGCACCGCGACCTGCTGCGCATAGCCCCCGCCGGACAGCAGCGCCACTACCTTGTCCCCGACGGAAAACGGCTTGGTGACGCCGGGTCCGAAGCCCGCAATCCTGCCTGACACCTCCAGCCCGGGGATCTCCGAAGCACCCGGCGGGGGCGGGTAGTAGCCCCTCCGCTGCTGGACGTCGGCGCGGTTCAGGCCGGCCGCCACAACATCGATCAGCACCTCACCGTGGCCCGGCTGGGGAGCCGGCACCTCGCGGACTTCCAGCACTTCCGGCCCGCCGGGCTCCGAGATAAAGACGGCTTTCATGGCGAACTCCCGATTTCTAGCTGATTCCTGCCCCAAAAATACTGTGCGGCGGCGACAACTGCCACGCGGCGGTTTTTGTTGCAGCCAACTGCCTATGAAACACTACTAGCTAGGGAAGGTTGTCCGAGCGGCCGAAGGAGCTGGTCTTGAAAACCAGTGTGCGGTAACCCCGTACCAAGAGTTCGAATCTCTTACCTTCCGCGCAGGGGCCGGCACCGTGCAATAAGCACGCGATGACGGCCATTTTGAAGGCCGGCCGGGCCAATCGAAAGGTTGGTTTGGCCGGCCTTTTGCGTGGGCAAGTAGTGGTTCTTTCCACCAGCAAGTAGGGGTGCGGACGGGGGCCAGGAAAACAGGTAGTCCGAGTACCTGCCCGACAGAATTCGAGTACGCGCCACTGGTGCGCGCCCCCCGCCGGAAGGCGTTCACTTGTAACAGCACCGCTCTATCCCGCGACCGCGGGAGGGGATTCCGCATCCACCGTTGCATGTGGGGGTCGAGGTCATGGGCAAGGCTGAAAAACAGAGCCTGCACTACTCCGATTACTACTGGTGCATGTCCCTGAAGGACTTCACCGAGTGGGTAGAGGCCGACGACGACCAGGAGCCGGGCACGTCATACTCGGACCAGCGCTGAGCGCACCCCGCCTGACCCCCATTGAAACTGTCATACCCCCGGCATAGTCTCGGTTCTGTCCGTAGCACCTCCATGACCTGCGGGAACATCCCGCTGACCACACCAGGAGCAGACCATGCCTACGCCCGAACCCACGCCCGGCGCCCCCTGCTGGGTCGACCTCATGACCACCGACGCGAACCAGGCGAAACAGTTCTATGGCGAACTGTTCGGCTGGGACTTCCAGACCGGAGACCAGGAAAAGTACGGCGGCTACATCACCGCCCAGAAGGACGGCAAGACCGTCGCCGGCATCATGCAGAAGCAGGAGGGCCAGGAGGGCATGCCGGACATGTGGTCCACCTACCTGTGGTCCGACGACGCTGCCGCCACAGCTGCGGCGGTTGCCGCAAACGGTGGCCAGGTGTTCATGGAACCCATGGACGTCCCGGAACAGGGCCACATGGCGTTCTTTGGTGACGCCTCCGGTGCCACGATAGGTGTGTGGCAGCCACGGGAGATGCGCGGTTACGAGCTTGTTGGCGAGCCGGGCGCCCCGGCCTGGCACGAGCTTCACACCAAGGACTACTCCGCCGCGGTGAAGTTCTATCAGGACGTGTTCGGCTGGGACACCGACGTCATGAGCGACACCCCGGAGTTCCGGTACACAACCCTGGGCGCCGGCCGGGAGGCAAAAGCAGGGATATATGACGCGTCGGCCGACCTTCCCGCCGAAGTCCCCTCCAACTGGGTCGTCTATTTCGCGGTGGCGGACGCTGACGCTTCGATCGACAAGGCCGTCAGCTTGGGTGCGACAGTTCTTGACGGACCGGATGACACGCCCCACGGCCGGCTGGCCACGCTGACAGACCCCACCGGGGCGCGGTTCAAGCTCGTGGCCGACACCGGCCAGGGGAACGCGGGCGACGCCGAAACGGGCGGACAGGGCGCCCTGTAGCCACGTTCGTTGAAGGGATGCCGGCTGGCAGTTTCGAAGGAAGCTGCCAGCCGGCATTCTTTGTGCTCGCCCGGGTGGTGCTCCGCCGGTCACTGAGGAAGCGTCCGCGCTCAAACGGCAGGAGCTGAGGAAGCGTGTGGGGTCAAACGGCAGGAGCTGAGGAAGCGTGTGGGGTCAAACGGCAGGATCTGAGGAAGCGTGTGGGGCCAGGCCGAGGATGGCACGGGCGATCTCATCGGCGTCGCGGAGCGTGCGCTGCCCGCTGGGGTACACAGGACCGGCCTGCTGCGCCGCTTCGGCAGCAATGGCGGTTCCCCACTGCGTGGCCGAGAGCTGCAGCCCCAGCACGTACATCCGGTCCGTAACCTCGCCGTTCGCGGCAACCGGCCGGTACGGGTGCGGGCGGACGTCGAGCCCGGAGGACTGCACCGGGATTCCCTCCACCGTCATCATGGTTCGCGGCCGGACCAGCCCGTCGGCAAGGAGCTGTTCCAGCAGCGGGGACTCGTTGAGTGCCACGCGGTTGGCCGGCGCCAGTGCCTCCACCAGCGTGTGTGCTTCGGCGGCACCACCTCGCACCCACGGCGAGGCAGCGGTGAAGGCGCGCTTCCCGCGGGCCACGCCGAACTTGGGGTCCGGGCCCACGAAGCTGACAATTCCGGCGCGCGCCAGAGCCGACAGCTGCTCGGCGCGCAGCGCCGGAGGACCGCTGGCCAGCCCTTCCACCAGCGACTCAAACCAGCCCCGTAGGCCGGCGACCCACGACTCATCGGTGATCCCGCCGTCGGCCACCACCGATTTCAGCACGGCGCGTCCGTGGTGCAGCGCGCCGATGGCCATCTTGACAGGATCATCCTCGCCGAGCGCTGAGCGCCGGGCATCGTCGTCGAGGTACTCGACCACCGCGGCGTCCAGCTCGGCACGCGAAGCAAAGCTCCGCCCGGACAGCGGGGCGGCCAGGCCGCGCAGGTCCAGCCTGCTGCCCGGACGGACATGCCGGCCGATGACGGCGTTGAAGTCCTCTTCCCACCGGCCAGTGCTGTGGGCATGCGGGTGCAGGGCCTCGTCCAGCTCCTTGAGGAACTCGTCGTGGTCCTGCACGGCGTCCGGCTGCGAGCGCACGAGGGTTGTGTAGTAGGCCCAGAGCGCGTCCCGGTGCAGCAGCGGCCAGAGGTCGTGGTCGAATGCCGGAACAATTCCGGCGGCGGCGAACCTCTGCAGTGCTTTCCCGGTGAAGTAGCGGAGCGTGACCGACGCCGGGTAGTAGCCCGCGAGGGTGGCCTTGGTCCGGTACGGCGTGCCGCGGCGGGACGCGGCGAAGATGATCGGCTCCTGGCCCGAGGGCAGGTACTCGAGGGCGTCCCCTGCCTCCACGAACTTCCCGCCCCGCCCCTCCGTGAGCTGGCCCATCACGTCGAAGAAGTTCAGGCCCATCCCGCGGACCAGCACCGGCTCCTGGGCCGGAACCACGCTCCAGTCGACGTCGGCCGGGACGGCGGGCGGCAAGTAGCGCAGGCCGAATTGGGCGGCCGCAGCCTGCAGCTCGCGCTGTTCCGGGCTGAGTCTAGAGGCGAGGTGGCCCAGCGCGAGCACCACCGAATCGACGGTCAGCGTCGCGCCCCCGTCCAGTCCGCCGTCGTTCGTTTCAACGGCGTCCAGGTCGACCTCGAACCTTCCGTCCGGCTGCCGGCGCACAGCGGTAGCCGTCGCCTGGTGCATCTCGATGGTGACGCCGTCGGGCAGCGCGGCGAGCAACTCCTCGACCGTGGACCGCAGGTAGCGGCCGTAGATGGCGCGGCTGGGGAAGTCGCCGGATCCCAGGACGGCGAGTTCCGCCCGCTCGTCGTCGGTGAGCTCCGGCAGGGGGCTGCGCTGCTGGGCTGTCCGCCAGCGGTCGAAGGTGGTGCCGGCCACGGGCCCGGCCAGCCCCGTGTCCTCGGGGACCAGCGTGGGGTAAAAGGACTGCGTGTTCATCAGGTAAAGGCGGGACTGGCCGGGCTGCCAGACGTGCCCCGGGCCGGCCGGAAACGGATCGATGACGTCGATGTGCAGGCGGGCGCCGGCAGGGCGGCCGGCGGACCAGTTGGCGAGCAGCCGCTCCAGCACGCTGGTACCCCTCGGACCGGCGCCGATGAGCGCGGTCCGGATGCTCTGCGAAATAACCACGCCTTCCAGAGTATCGGCATGTGACTTGCTAGCTGAGCGGGGATGTTGTTTGGATGGGCGCATGACCACCACTGCAGCTGATTCTGCCCCCGCGTCCGGCGCCGCTCCCACCGGGACCGCCCCCGCGCCCACCGACGAGAACATCTGGCTGGAGGACATCTACGGCGAGGAACAGCTGGCCTGGGTGCGCGAGCAGAATGCCCGCACGGAGGACCTGCTCGAGGATGCCGACTACGCCCGGCTCGAGGGCGAGATCCTCGAGGTGCTGGATTCGACGGACAAGATCGCCATGGTGAGCAAGCACGGCGAGTGGTACTACAACTTCTGGAAGGACCGGCAGAACCCCAAGGGCCTGTGGCGCCGGACCAGCTGGGACAGCTACTGCAGCGACGCGCCGGAGTGGGACGTCCTCCTCGACGTGGATGCCTTGGCGGCTGCCGACGGCGTGGAATGGGTCTTCCATGGCGCAAACCTGCTCCGGCCGGAACCGGGGCAGCCCTACCGGCGTGCCCTGGTGGCGCTCTCCCCCGACGGCGGCGACGCCAACCGCTACCGTGAGTTCGACGTCGAGACCCGCGCCTTCGTTGATCCCGCCGCCGGCGGTTTTGATGTCCCGACGGCGAAGGGGAACGTCTCGTGGCTCGATGCGGACACGCTGCTGGTCGCCAGCACCGCAGAGGATCTCCCCCGCACGGCGTCCTCGTACGCCCGCACCGCCGTGCGCTTGCGCCGGGGCCAGTCCCTGAGCGATGCGCCGCGCATCTTCGAGATCCCCGAGGACCACATGATGGCGATCGTGGCCCACGACTCCACACCCGGCTTTGAGCGGACGTTCGCGGTGGACTGGATCGACTTCTTCAACCGCCGCACTTCGGTGCTGCAGGACGGTGGCTGGGTGCAGGTGGACGTGCCCACCGACGTGAACACGGGCGTGCACCGGGAGTGGCTGCTGTTCAGGCCGCAGCGTGACTGGACGGTGAACGGCACCACCTACCCGGCCGGTTCCCTGATCGCCGCCGATTTCCAGGCGTACCTCGCCGGCGAGCGCGAGCTGACGGTTCTCTTCGCCCCGGACGCGCACACGTCCCTGCAGTCCTGGAGCTGGACCCGGAACTTCCTGCTGCTGAACCTGCTGAAGGACGTATCCTCGGAAATCCGTGTTCTCGATCCTGCCGACTCGTGGCGGTCCTCGCAGCTCGACGCCTGCCCGCCGCTGCACGATGTCAACGCCTTCGCCGTGGATGACGAGGACGAGGCTGACGGCGAATCCGACGGAGCAGGGTGCGGGGACGACTTCTGGCTCGTGGCCACCGGCTTCACGACGCCCAGCACCCTGACCCGCGGCACCCTGACCCGCGGCACACCGAACAGCGGCGTCGGCGGCGGGGCTCCCGGCGGGACTTCCGGCGAAGCGCCAGCGGCAGGCGTGGTGAGCAGCCATGCGGAGGTGAAGGCGTCGCCGTCGTTCTTCAACGAAGCGGACTACGAGGTAGAGCAGCACTTCGCCGTCTCCGCGGACGGCACGAAGGTACCGTACTTCCAGGTGGCGGCCCGCGGCCTGGTCCTGGACGGGCAGAACCCCACCCAGCTCTCCGGCTACGGCGGCTTCGAGGTCTCACGTACGCCGGCGTACAGCGGCACCATCGGCCGCGCGTGGCTGGAGCGGCGCACGGCAGCAGTTCCGGGTGACGGCCTTGCGGAGGGGCACAGCCGGGGCGGTGTGTACGTTGTGGCCAACATCCGCGGCGGCGGGGAATACGGCCCCTCCTGGCACCGGGCGGCACTGCAGGAAAACCGGCACCGCGCCTACGAGGACTTTGCGGCGGTAGCCAGGGACCTGGTCTCCCGGGGCGTCACCAGCCGCGAGCGTCTCGGCTGCGTCGGGGGCTCCAACGGCGGCCTGCTCGTGGGCAACATGCTGACACGGTATCCCGAACTGTTCGGCGCAGTGTCCTGCGGGGTGCCGCTGCTGGACATGCGCCGGTACACCAAGCTGTCGGCGGGTCACTCATGGATTGCCGAGTACGGCGACCCCGACCTGCCCGAGCACTGGGAATTCATCAGGACCTTCTCCCCGTACCACCAGCTGAAGGACGGTGTGGAGTACCCGGAAACCTTCATCTGGACCGCAACATCCGACGACAGGGTGGGTCCGGTGCAGGCCAGGAAGATGGCCGCGCGCATGCTGGCCATGGGCATCCCCAACGTCTGGTTCCACGAAGCGCTGGAGGGCGGGCATGCCGGCGCTTCGGACAACCGGCAGGCTGCCGCGCTCCAGGGCCGCAGCCAGCACTTCCTGTGGAAGGCGCTGGCAGAAGGCACCGCCTGACCGCGGCTCCTTCGGGGCTCTGCAGTGACCCTCCCCGGCCGTTTTGCACTGGATGGCCGGTTCTGCGTATCCTTGGTGGGCTAGGAATAGCAATTGGAGACGTGCCAGAGCGGCCGAATGGGCTTCACTGCTAATGAAGTGTGGGGCACAACTCCACCGGGGGTTCAAATCCCCCCGTCTCCGCGTTTGGCCCCGGTCCTTGGACCGGGGCCGTTTGCGTTTCCGGGCCCCTTCCCTGCCGCGTGGCCGCCAGACCTGCGGCCGCGGCCGTCCGAGTGCCGGACCAGCAAGGCACAAAACCGCATGCCGGTGTCAGGATGATTGCATGAACAAGCTTTCTGCCAGCGAGGCCTGGAGCCCCAGGCTGGCCCTGCTGGTGGCGGCCACGTTCTTCATGGAGTTCCTCGACGGGACGGTCCTGACCACCGCCATCCCAAGCATCGCCGGGGACTTCGGGGTGCCGTCGGCCAGCGTGAACATCACCATGACCGCCTACCTGATGACGGTGGCCATGGGCATCCCGCTGAGCGGCTGGCTGGCGGAGCGCCTCGGGGCCCGGCGGATTTTTTGCCTGGCCATCGCTGTCTTTACCCTGGCGTCGCTGCTGTGCGCCGCCAGCCAGGACCTTACGATGCTGACCGTCAGCCGCGTCCTGCAGGGCCTGGGCGGGGCGATGATGGTGCCGGTGGGTACGCTGCTGGTGCTTCGCGGAACGCCGAAATCGGATCTGCTGCGCGCCACCGCCTACCTCGTCTGGCCGGGGCTGCTGGCGCCGGTCCTCGCACCACTCGTGGGCGGCGCCCTCACCACCTACCTGTCCTGGCACTGGATCTTCCTGATCAACCTGCCGCTCGGCGCCGCGGCCTTCCTCGCCGCCCTGCGCCTGGTTCCCGCCGTTGCCGGCGACCGGACCCGCCGGCTGGACTGGCTTGGGCTTGCCCTCACCACGGCCGGCGTGGGCGCGCTGGTGGCGGGCCTTGAACTGGCCAGCGGCCACCCCGGCGGCTTTTGGACCTGGCCCAGCATTCTGGCCGGGGTTCTCGCGCTGGCAGCGGCGGTCTTCTGGATGCGACGCGCGGCCCACCCGTTGTTTGACCTGACGGTGTTCGCCACCCGCACCTTCCGGGCCACCAACTCGGGCGGCTTCATCTACCGGCTGACCATCAGTGCCGTGCCGTTCCTCTTGCCGCTGATGTTCCAGAACGGATTCGGATGGAGCCCCCTGCACGCGGGCATCATGGTGGCCGCCGTGTTCATCGGGAACATCGGCATCAAACCCGCCACGACGCCGCTCATCAGGCGCTTCGGGTTCAAGCCGGTGCTGGTGTTCGCTTCCCTGGCGTCGGCTGCCACCTTCGCCCTTTGCGCGATGCTGACCCCGGCCACACCGGAACCACTGGTGTTCGCGCTCCTGGTGTTTAGCGGGGCGTTCCGGTCCATCGGCTTCTCCGCGTACGCATCTGTCCAGTACGCAGACATCGTGCCGGGGCAGCTGACGTCGGCCAATGCTGTCTCGGCGACGCTTGTGCAGCTGGCCACGGGGGCCGGCATCGCGGTAGGCGCCCTGCTGCTGCGCCTCTTCGAGCCGGACTCCCTGGTCTCGTCCGGGCTTGGCGCCATCTTGTCAGCCGGACCGGACGGCAGCGGCGTGGCCGCATACCGTGGCGCGTTCCTGTCGATTGCGGTGCTGATGCTCCTCAGCACCGCCGACAGCCTTATGCTGCACCGGAACGCGGGGGCCGAGGTCAGCCGGCCTGGGCCAGTGCCAGCGGAAGCACCGCGCCCGCACCGGCCCGCCTGAGTGCGCGTCCCGCCACGGTGACGGTCCACCGGCTGTCCACGAGGTCGTCGATGAGCATTACGCTGCCGCCGCCGAGGCCAGCGAGCTCTGCCGCCAGCGACTCCCCCACCGCGAGACGGTCCCACACACCGGCTAGCCGGTAGGCGCTGTTGCCGCCGCGTCCGCCGGTGGGCCCGCCGTGCTCGAGCTGCAGTTGGCCGATGTACGGGATGCGGCCGACCTGGGAGATGCCACGGGCCAGGGAATCCACGAGTTCGGGCCTGCTGCGCGAGGGGATGCTGACGATCGCCGCAGGCCTGCCTGCGCCGCTCCAGCCCGGGATCCGGGAATCACCGGTGCCCCATTCGCGGAGCACCTGGACACAGGCCTGCAGCATGCCGGGATCGACAGCGCGGTCCGGAGCCCCGGCCGCGAAAAGTTCCCGCAGCGCCCCGCCCCAGCCGAGGTCCGTCAGCCTGGCGAGGACCCGGCCGTCCGCAACGTTCTCGTCAGGTTTGATCTTCCCCTTCACCGGAACCCCGAGGCGGTCCATTCCGCTGGGCCACTGGAGCCGGGACTCGAGCACGATGCCCGCACGGCTGAGGGTCTGCCCGGCAGCCTCCGTGGCGGTGGAGGCCACCTCCGAGGGGAACCACCTCCCTGCGCAGTTGTCGCAGCGGCCGCAGGCGGCAGCGGTCTCGTCATCCAGGACGGAGGTGATGTACTCCATCCGGCACCCGGCGGTGTCCTGGTAGATGACCATGGAGTCCTGCTCGTCCACCCGGGCCTCCGCGATGCGGCGGTACCGCTCGGCGTCGTACGTCCAGGGCATTCCGGTGGAGCGCCAGCCGCCGCCCACCCGTTCCACGGCGCCGTCCACGGCGAGGACCTTCAGCAGGAGTTCCAGCGGCGTGCGGCGCAGGTCCACCCTGGCTTCCAAAGCCACGGTGGACACGGCCGAGCCCGCCTCCGTCAGCGCGGTCAGCACAGCCGTGGCCTTCTCCTCGGAGGGCATGGAGGCGGTGGCAAAGTACTGCCAGATTTCGCGGTCCTCGGACCCTGGCAGGAGCAGGACGTCCGCATTGGCGGCGCCACGGCCTGCCCTGCCCACCTGCTGGTAGTAGGCGACCGGGGACGACGGTGCGCCGAGGTGCACCACGAAACCGAGGTCCGGCTTGTCGAAGCCCATCCCCAGCGCGGACGTAGCTACCAGTGCCTTGACCTGGTTGTCCTTGAGGAGCTGCTCCGCCCTCTCCCGGTCTGCAGGGTCGGTGCGGCCTGTATAGGCCAGCACCTCGTGGCCCGCCTCCGCGAGCAGCCTGGCGGTGTCCTCGGCGGCGGAGACCGTCAGGGTGTAAATGATTCCGCTGCCCTGCAGATCGGCCAGGTGCGTCAGCAGCCAGCCCAGACGCTCGCGCGAGTCGGGCAGGGCCAGGACCCCGAGCCGCAGCGACTCCCTGCCCAGTGCGCCGCGGATGGTCAGCACGCCGTCGCCCAGCTGTTCCTCGATGTCGTGGACCACCCTGGAGTTGGCGGTGGCTGTGGTGGCCAGTACGGGCACGGTGTCCGGCAGCTCGGCGATGAGGTCGGCAATGCGACGGTAGTCAGGCCGGAAGTCGTGGCCCCAGTCTGAGATGCAGTGGGCCTCGTCGATAACCAGCAGCCCCGTGCGCCGGATGAGTTCCGGCAGCTGGTTTTCGCGGAACGAAGGGTTGGTGAGCCGCTCGGGGGACACCAGCAGGACATCCACCTGGTCGGCAGCAAGCTGCTCCCGCACCGTATCCCACTCCAGCTGGTTGGCGGAGTTGATGGCCACGGCCCGGACACCTGCCCGCGCGGCGGCAGCCACCTGGTCCCGCATCAGGGCCAGCAGCGGCGAGACAATCAGGGTGGGTCCCGCCCCGCGCCGCCGCAGCAGCAGGGACGCCACGAAGTAAACGGCGGACTTTCCCCATCCCGTCCGCTGCACCACGAGCGTCCGGCGGCCGCCGTCAACCAGCGCCTCGATGGCCTCGAACTGGCCGTCATGGAAGTCGGCATCCGGCCGGCCGACCAGCTCGCGCAGCACGGACAGGGCCTGGCCCCGGGTCCCAGTGACCGCTTCCTGGTCCCGTCCGGCGCCGGTACCGGAGGGGCCGGGGGCAGAAGCAAGGACAGGAGCGTGCTGGTTATTTGCCATTGATTCAGTATCCCAGCCGCCTCTGACACGCCAAACCCAGCGCACCCGCCATGTGGACAACAGCCGGCCCACGCTTCTGTGACATCCACTTCACGGGCCGCCGCGCGCGTGCCCGTAAGATAAGTGCCGTGACTAGCGACCAGACCCGTACTTTTGACCTTTCGGCCTCGTTCAAGGCGTATGACGTCCGCGGCATCGTGGGCGAATCCATCACCGCTGAAATCGTCGAAGCCGTAGGCGCAGCGTTCGTTGACGTGCTTGGCCTTGAGGGACAGACGGTCCTGGTCGGCGGTGACATGCGCCCCTCCTCCCCCGAGTTCAGCAAGGCGTTCGCCAGCGGCGCCGCCACCCGCGGAGCCAACGTCCAGCTGCTGGACCTGATCTCCACGGACGAGCTGTACTACGCGTGCGGAGCCTTGAACGCCGCAGGCGCCACGTTCACCGCTAGCCACAACCCCGCCGCATACAACGGCATCAAGATGGCCAAGGCGGGCGCCGTCCCCATCTCCTCCGAAACCGGCCTCAAGGAGATCCAGGCACTCGCCGAGCAGTACCTGAACACCGGTTCCATCCCCGCTGCCGAAACGCAGGGCCAGATCGGTGTCCGGGACGTGCTGAAGGACTACGCCGAGTACCTGCGCACGCTGGTTGACCTCTCCGGATCGCGCCCCCTCAAGGTGGTGGTGGACGCCGGAAACGGCATGGCCGGACTCACTACGCCCGCCGTCCTGGGGGACACTCTGCTGCCCAAGCTGCCCTTCGACATTGTTCCGCTCTACTTCGAACTGGACGGCTCCTTCCCGAACCACCCGGCCAACCCCCTCGAGCCGGAAAACCTGCGCGACCTGCAGGCCGCCGTCGTCGAACACGGCGCGGACATCGGCCTGGCGTTCGACGGCGACGCCGACCGCTGCTTCGTCATCGACGAAAAGGGTGAGCCGGTCTCGCCGTCGGCCATCACCGGCATGGTGGCCCGCCGCGAAATCGCCCGCGCCAAGGCGCAGGGCGAGACCAATCCCACCATCATCCACAACCTCCTGACCTCCCGCGCGGTGCCGGAACTCGTCACCGAAGACGGCGGCCGGGCGGTTCGCACCCGGGTGGGCCACTCCTTCATCAAGGCCGTCATGGCAGAGGAAGGCGCCATCTTCGGCGGGGAGCACTCCGCCCACTTCTACTTCCGTGACTTCTGGAACGCGGACACCGGAATGCTTGCCGCCATGCACGTGCTGGCCGCCCTCGGCGAACAGGACGGCCCGCTGTCGGAGCTCGGCCGCGAGTACGAACCCTACGTGTCCTCCGGGGAAATCAACTCGGAAATCGAGGACAAGGCCGGCGCCGTGGAGCGTGTCCGGGTAGATTTCGAGGCCGAGGACGTGGCCGTGGACCACCTGGACGGCAGCACCTTCACCGCCGCAGACGGCAGCTTCTGGTTCAACCTGCGCCCCTCCAACACCGAACCGTACCTGCGGCTGAACGCCGAAGCCACGGACCGGGCCACGATGGAGCGGGTGCGCGACCGCGTGCTGGCCCTGGTCCGCAGCTAGGGGTCCTCATGGCATCACCCGACCCGACCCCGGCCCAGCCATCGTGGCGCGCATCCGTGCCGGAGGCCACGGCCACGGATCTGGAAAACCTTCTGGGCACCGGAATGGCGGCGGCCCAGGAGCAGCTTGAGCGCAGCGGCGGGTTCCTGCCGTTCGCCCTCGTGGTGGAGAACGACGGCGACGTCCGCCTCGTCGCCGTTTCACCGGAAGATCCGGATGCCGACGGGGACAGCGAGTTCGACGCCGACGCGATGATCCGCGACATCACGGAACTTTTGCGCCAGCACCGGGACGAATTCCGCGCCGCCGCCATCGTCTGCGACATCACCCTGGTCGAGGAGGACTCGGACGCCATCCACGTGGCCACCGAGCACCGGGACGGCGCGGTGTTCGCGGCCGTCCTGCCGTACTCCCCCACCGAGGGCAGCGAGTGGGAGTTCGGCGACCTTGCCGCCGACTCCAACGAGCCTGTCATTTGGGCGGACTAGACCGGGCGCAACGGCGAATTCCGCCGGTCACCGGGTGCGCACAGCCACCCGCTAGGCGCCGGTCGGAACGTCGATTTGCCCAGGTCATTTAGGCTAGAAGCATGAAAATCAACGCCTTCGCGGACGTCAGCCTGCGCGCCCTCATGGTGCTCGCTGCAGCGCCCGAGGGCGGCCTGCTCACCACCCAGAACGTCGCGGACGCCGTCGGAACCCCTTACAACCACGTCAGCAAGGCCGTGGCGAAGCTGCGCATGCTCGGGCTCATTGACGTGGAGCGTGGCCGGAAGGGAGGCTCACGACTCAGCGCGGCCGGCCGCCGTGTCACCGTGGGCCAGGTCCTGCGCCAGTTGGACACCCGCGGGGACGCCGCCGAGTGCATTGGCCCGGCCGGCAGCTGCCCGCTCATCAACGAATGCCGGCTCCGCGGCGCCATGGCCCGCGCCCGCGAGGCCTTTTACCGCGAGCTCGACGACGTCGTGGTGGCCGAACTGCCCACCTCACGGCAGATGACACCCGTCTTCGAGGCCATCGGACTGCGCCCCGGCGCCTAGCCGCCCCACCGCTTCAGGCACCCCCTCCCCCGCCTCGCTGGCGTTCCCTGCTTCGTTTTGGAGTATCACTTCTACGGGGTGTAGAAATAGACATGTAGAAACTCGTATTTCAAATACCAATATCTACAGTTTCCGGTCCGGCCAAAGACCCCGGACCACTAGCTCAGGAGTATCGATGCTCTCGGACAAGTCCCGTCCCGTTATTGAGGCCACACTGCCGCTGGTGGGCTCGCGAATCGGCGAAATCACCCCCAAGTTCTATAGCCGCCTGTTTGCCGCGCACCCGGAACTCCTGGACGGGCTGTTCAGCCGCTCCAACCAGCGCAACGGCAACCAGCAGCAGGCCCTGGCCGGAAGCATCGCCGCGTTCGCCACCCACCTGGTCAACAACCCGGATACCGTCCCGGAAACCGTGCTGTCCCGCATCGCGCACCGCCACGCCTCCTTGGGCATCACCGAGCCGCAGTACCAGGTGGTCTATGAGCACCTGTTCGCAGCCATCGCCGAGGACCTGGCCGAGGTCATCACCCCGGAAATCGCCGAAGCCTGGACCGAGGTGTATTGGCTCATGGCCGATGCCCTGATCAAGCTGGAGAAGGGCCTCTACGCGGCCCAGGCGAACACGAAGATGTGGATGCCCTGGACCGTCGTCGAAAAGACCCCCGCCGGCACGGGATCGATGACATTCACCCTGGCGCCTGCGGATGACACCCCGGTCACCGCCGCACTTCCGGGCCAGTACATCAGCGTCAAAGTCACCCTGCCGGACGGCCTTCGCCAGGTCCGCCAGTACTCGCTCTCCGGCGACGCCGGCACCAGCCGCAGCTTCACCACCAAGATCGACGACGGCGGGGAGGTCTCCCCCGTGCTCCACAACAGCGTGGAGGTCGGGGACGCCATCGAAATCTCCAACCCTTACGGCGAAATCACCCTGAAGGACGGCGACGGCCCTGTGGTTCTCGCCTCCGCCGGTATTGGCTGCACGCCCACCGCCTCGATCCTGCGTTCCCTAGCCGAAACCGGCTCCGACCGCCAGGTGCTGGTCCTGCACGCCGAGAGCACCATGGACAACTGGGCACTGCGCTCCCAGATGACGGACGACGTCGAGCGGCTCGGCGGCGCCGATCTCCAGCTCTGGCTGGAGGAACCGCAGGCGGGCACGAAGTCCGGCTTCATGTCCCTGCGTGAGGTGCACCTGCCCGCCAACGCCTCCCTGTATCTGTGCGGCCCGCTTCCATTCATGAAAAACATCCGCAACGAGGCCATCGAGGCAGGCATCCCCGCAACACGCATCCACTACGAGGTCTTCGGCCCGGACATCTGGCTGGCGGCGTAGCCCCTCCGGCCGGGGAGTTTTTGTCCACTTGTCACGACTTTAGGCGCGTGTAGCGCCCAATACCTGGACAAAAACTCCAGAACGGACGACGGCGGCCCCGCACCTTTGAAGAAAAAGGTGCGGGGCCGCCGTCGTACTGGTCTAGGCCAGGCGGGCCTTCAGGCCTTCCAGCTCCTGCTGGAGCGCGGCGGGCAGCGAATCGCCGAAGTTGGCGAACCACTCCTCGATCGAGGCGAGCTCGGTCTTCCACTCGTCGGCGTCGACGCGGACGGCGTCCTCCACCTGGGCGGGGGTCATGTCGAGTCCGTCGAGGTCAATGGCGTCGCCGGTCGGGACGAAGCCGATGGGGGTCTCCACGGCGTCGGCCTTGCCTTCGAGCCGCTCGATGGCCCACTTCAGGACGCGGGCGTTGTCCCCGAAGCCGGGCCAGGCGAAGCCACCCTCTGCCGTGCGGCGGAACCAGTTGACCAGGAAGATCTTGGGCAGGCGCTCCGGGTTGGCCTTGGCGGACAGGTTGACCCAGTGGTTCAGGTAGTCGCCGGCGTCGTAGCCGATGAACGGGAGCATGGCCATGGGGTCACGGCGGACCACGCCCACGGCACCGGCCGCAGCAGCGGTGGTTTCGGACGACAGGGTGGAGCCCATGAAGATGCCGTTGGTCCAGTCGCGGGCCTCGGTGACCAGCGGGATGGTGGTCTTGCGGCGGCCGCCGAACAGGATGGCGGACAGTTCCACACCGTTGGGGCTGTGGTACTCCTCGGCCAGCATGTCGATCTGGTCGATCGGGGTGCAGAAGCGCGAGTTCGGGTGGGCTGCCGGCTTGCCGGACTCGGGCGTCCAGGAGTTGCCCTGCCAGTCGGTAAGGTGCGCCGGGGTTTCCTCGGTCATGCCCTCCCACCAGACGCCGCCGTCGTCGGTCAGCGCAACGTTGGTGAAGATGCTGTTGCCCTTGGCGATGGCGCGCATGGCGTTGGGGTTTGTGCCCCAGCCGGTGCCGGGAGCCACACCAAAGAGGCCGGCCTCGGGGTTAACGGCCCGGAGCTCGCCTTCCTTGCCGAACCGCATCCAGGTGATGTCGTCACCCAGGGTCTCGACCTTCCAGCCCTTGATGGTGGGGTCCAGGAGAGCAAGGTTCGTCTTGCCGCAGGCGGACGGGAAGGCAGCCGAGACGTAGTAGGTCTTCTGTTCCGGCGAAGTGAGCTTGAGGATGAGCATGTGCTCGGCGAGCCAGCCCTCGTCGTGGGCCATGACCGAAGCGATGCGCAGGGCGTAGCACTTCTTGCCGAGCAGCGCGTTTCCGCCGTAGCCGGAGCCGAAGGACCAGATGGAGCGCTCTTCGGGGAAGTGCACAATCCACTTGTCCGGGTTGCAGGGCCACGGGACGTCTGCCTGGCCGGCCTCCAGCGGAGCACCCAGGGAGTGCAGGGCCGGAACGAAGAAGGCGTTGGTTTCGGTGATCCGGTTCAGGACGTCCGTGCCGATGCGGGCCATGATGCGCATGGAGGCGACAACGTAGGCGGAGTCGGTGATCTCGACGCCGAACTTGGGGTCCTCGGCGTCGAGGTGGCCCATGACGAACGGGATGACGTACATGGTGCGGCCGCGCATGGAGCCGGAGAACAGCCCGCGCAGCTTCTCCTTCATCTCCGCCGGGGCCATCCAGTTGTTGGTGAAGCCTGCATCGTGCTCCTTTTCAGAGCAGATGAACGTCTGCTCTTCGACGCGGGCCACGTCAGCGGGGTCCGAGAAGGCAGCGAAGGAGTTGGGGAACAGGTCCTGGTTCAGCCGCTTCAGGGTGCCGGCCGCGACGAGTTCGCCGGTGAGGCGGGTGTTTTCTTCCTCGGATCCGTCGACCCAGTGAATCCGGTCAGGCTGGGTGAGCCCAGCGACCTCTTCAACCCATGCCAGCAGACCGGCATGGGTGGTGGGTGCTTTCTCAAGCAGCGGCAGTCGCGCCAAGTGGGCCATTGCAGTTCCCTTCCTCGGGTTCAGTGGTGTGTGCTAAATGCTATTTCTGATGATCTGGACCAATTAGCGGTCAGACATCGGATGTCCTGCCCGCCGGGACTCAACTTCCGCGGAAATTCAAGGAATTTCGATTTAGAAAAGTCGAAATTAGTGACGAAGGTCACGTAGACCGGTCTAGTCGCGTAAATTACACGGTTCTCGATTTGGAACTAAGGCCGTCCTCGCGTAAAGTTATTCGAGGTTCGGGGCGAGCGAAAAACTCGCCGGAAACCGGAGATGCGCCCATAGCTCAGCTGGATAGAGCGTCTGTCTACGGAACAGAAGGTCAGGGGTTCGAATCCCTTTGGGCGCACAAAGAGAAGGTCCGCACCGGGAAACCGGTGCGGACCTTCTGCTTTAAGCATGGGTTAGTCCGCAACCGGGCTTCCTATTCGGCAACCGCCTCACGTATCCGCTGGCGGAACCCCTCGAAGTGGTGCGTCAGCTCGCGGGCTGCCCGGGCCCTGTCCCCGGCAGCCACTGCCGAATAGATGTTCCGGTGCACTGCAGCCAGTGCCGGCAGATCCTCCACTCCGGGTCCGACTTCGGCATAGATCTTGCGGTAAACCTTCCAGAAGACGCCGAGCAGGTTCAGCAGGAGTTCATTGTTAAGGGGTTCAAAGAGCCTGCGGTGGAACTCGGCATCGGCTTCCACAAAGGCATCCCCCGCTTCCGCGCTCTCCTCCATGCGGTTCACGGACTCCTCGATGGCGGCCAGCTGTTCGGCCGTCATCTCATCCATTGCACTTCCAATGAGCCCCACCTCCAGCGCGTGCCGGACGTCCACGAGCTGCCGCGCTTCCAGGCCATGGTGGCGCAGCGAGAGCCGCCCGCGGAAAATCAGACCGTCGGCGAGGGATTCGAAATTGCTGGGTGCAACGAACATGCCGAAGCCGTGCCGGATCTCGATGACCCCCAGCGCCTGCAGGACCTTCAGTGACTCCCGCAGGGTGTTCCGGCCCACGCCGAGGGCGAGGCACAGCTCGTTTTCGGTGGGAAGGGCGTCGCCGGGCTCCAGTCCACGGTCGAGGATCAGCTCCATAATGTCCGACTGCAGGGCGCGCAGGCGGGCCTGGGCACCGAAGCGGGCCGGCGGAACCACGTTGGAGGGCTGCATGGAAGGCTCCTTTGCACTGTCCGTACTTTTCCTCACCGTAGCGGATGTCCCATGTCCCCAGAACGGCGGGGTTCATTGTTACGGCAGCGCGTGCCGAAGTCCGCGGCAGGCCTGGGCGTAGGCTTTTGCCATGCCACGTCTTGTTGAACGGGAATTCGATGTCATTGTGATCGGCGCAGGCGCGGCAGGGGAAAATGCCGCGGACCGGGTGGTGCAGGGCGGCCTCACGGCGGTCCTGGTGGAAGCCGAGCTGGTGGGTGGCGAATGCTCCTACTGGGCGTGCATGCCGTCCAAGGCACTGCTGCGCCCGGGCACCGCACTGCACGGGGCCCAGTCAGTTCCAGGCGCCAGCGAGGCCGTGACACGAACCCTTGACGCGGCCGCGGTCCTCAAGCGGCGCGACTCCTTCACGTCCCACTGGCAGGATGCCAGCCAGGTGGAATGGGTGGAGGGCGCAGGCATCGAGCTGATCCGCGGCCGGGCACGCATCACCGGCGAGCGGACAGTGGGGGTAGCCGGGCTGGACGGCGACGATTACGCACTCACGGCGCGTCACGCCGTCGTGCTTGCCAACGGCTCCACGCCCAACCGGCCGCCCGTCGACGGGCTGTCCGACGTTGAGTACTGGGGCACGCGGGAGGCAACTTCGGCAAAGGAAGTCCCCGGACGGCTTGGCGTGTTGGGCGGGGGCGTCGCCGGAACCGAGCTTGCCCAGGCGTTTGCCCGCCTCGGGTCCACGGTCACGCTGGTGGCGCGCAGCGGGCTGCTGCGCAATTTTCCCAATGAGGCCGCGGAACTGGTGGCCGCCGGCCTGCGGGCCGACGGCGTGGAGCTCCGGCTCGACACCAAGACCCGCAGCGTCCGCAGGAACTCGGACGGTTCCCTGACGCTCACGCTCGACGGCGGCGACACCGTTTCGGTGGACAGGCTGCTGGTGTCGACCGGCCGGCGGCCCGCGCTTGAAGGGCTGGGGCTGGACAGTGTGGGGCTGACCGCCGCCGACGGCAAGCCGCTGACCGTCAGCACCGATTCGACCGGTCTCGTAGCGGAAGCATCGGGCAATGACGATGCTCCCTGGCTGTACGCGGTGGGCGATGCAGCAGGCAAGGTGCTGCTGACCCACCAGGGCAAGTACGAGGCCCGGGCCACCGGCGCAGCCATTGCCGCCAGGGCCAAGGGCGAGCTGCGCGGGGAGCCTGGGCCGTGGAGCCGGTACGCGCAGACAGCCGACGAACATGCCATTCCCAACGTGGTGTTCACCGACCCTGAGCTGGCCAACGTCGGCAGGTCGCTGGAGCAGGCCCGCAAGGACGGCTACAGCGCATCATCGGTGGAGTTGCCCATCGAAGTCGCCGGCTCCTCCCTGCACGCCCGGAACTACAAGGGCTGGGCGCAGCTGGTGGTGGACGAGGACCGCAAGGTGCTCCTCGGCGCAACGTTCGCGGGGCCCGACGTTGCCGAACTCTTGCACGCGGCGACCATCGCCGTCGTCGGCGAAGTTCCGCTGGACCGACTCTGGCACGCGGTTCCCGCCTACCCCACCATCAGCGAGGTCTGGCTGCGGCTGCTGGAAAAGTACGGCCTCTGATTTCTATTTGAACTGACTAGTCAGTTCAGTTAGGCTTGAAGCAGACAACTTCTGCGAAAGGCTCGCTTTGCTCTGCGCACGACAGCTCAGCGTCAAAGGCCGGCGGCTCGACCTCCTGCCGCCGACGTCCCTGCAGGTGGCCCGCGGCGAACTGCTGCTGGTTGCCGGTGACCGCCAGGACCGGCGCACGGCCCTCGCCCTGGTGCTCAGCGGCAGGATGAAGCCCGACGGCGGCACCGCCAGTTGGGACGGCTCGGCAGGGGTCCGGCCGCTGCGCCGCGCCAGCGCACTGGTGGACTCCCCCGGCGTCAACGAACCCGAACAGCACCTGAGCGTCGCGGACCTGGTGACGGAGGATCTGGCCCTGATCCCCCGGCGCTACCGCGGCGCCCTGCTCAGCAAGCCGTGGCTGAAGGTCAACCGCTTCGAGGACGTCGCCGGCCTGTGGACGGAGCAGCTGCCGCCGGCGCGCCACACCGAGCTCCTCACGGCGCTGGCCCTCGCCAACCCCGGGACGGACCTCCTGGTGGTGGACTCCCCTGACCGGCACGGTTCCGATTCTGCCCACTGGCTGCCGCGTCTTACGGAGTTGGCGTACGACGGCGGCCGGCCCCTCGCAGTCGTCGCAACCGTCATGTCCCTCCCGGACGGCTGGACCGGTCCGACTGCGGAAATCGGCAACGCCGCCACCAATCCTTCCGCAGGGAGTTTTTGTCCAGATAATGGCCCCAAAACGCCCCCGAAGTCCGAATATGTGGACAAAAACTCCAGCGTGACCGGCGCCTCCAGCGTGAGCGGTGGGGCGGTCAAGTGACTGTCTTGCGGCTGGCGCGCTCCGAACTCAAGCGCATGACCGGCGGGCTGCTGCCCAAGCTGACCATCTTGGCCCTGGCCCTGGTGCCGCTGCTCTACGGCGCGGTGTACCTCTACGCCAACTGGAATCCGTACGGCAACCTCGACCGGATCGACGCCGCGCTCGTGGTTGAGGACACCGGGGCGGCCACCGGCAGTGGAACCCGGCTGGAGGCCGGGCGGAAGGTGGCGGACAGCCTCCTCGACGGGCACGTGTTCAACTGGCAGACGGTCCCGTCCGCGGCAGAGGCGGACCAAGGCGTCAGCGACGGAAAGTACGCCTTCGCCCTCAGGATCCCGAAGGACTTCTCCGCCAACCTGGCCTCGCCCGGCAGCTTCGATTCGGCGGCCCAGGCCATGCTCAACGTCACCACCAACGACGCCAACAATTACCTGCTGAGCACCATCGTGGACAAGCTGACCACTGCCGTCCATGCGTCGGTGGCCAAGGAAGTCGGCGCGGAGACAGCCAACCAGCTCCTCACAGGGTTCGGCACCATCCACACTCAGATGGTGAAGGCGGCCGACGGCGCCACCCAACTGGCCGACGGCGCCACCCGGGTGCACAAGGGCACCGTGACTCTGCATGAGGGAACCGGGAAGCTGGAAACCGGGGCCGCCGACCTTTACAACGGCCAGGTCAGGCTGCGTGACGGGGCCAACGAACTCTCGGCCGGTGCCGGACAGCTGAGCGGAGGGCTGGCGGAGCTGCGCGACAAGACGGCCGGGCTTCCGGCGGACGCGCAGCGCCTCGCTGACGGTGCCGCGCAAGTTGCGGCAGGAAACGCAGCGCTCAACAGCAAGGTGCAGGACGCCGTCGGGCAGCTCGGGGCAGCAGAAAATGACCTCCGCGGCCGGCTGCAGGAGTCCAGCAGCAAGCTGGTGGCCGCCGGCGTCCTGACCCAGGAACAGGCAGAAAAGGTGCTCGCGGAAGTTGATTCCGCAGCTGCCTCCGGCCCGGTCAGCGACGCCAAAGCGAAGATCCAGGCAGACGCCGCGCAGATCCAGCAGCTTTCCGAGGGATCAGCTGCGGTCAGTGCCGGCGCGGCGCGCCTGGCCGCCGCCGCCCCAGCGCTGACCGGCGGCATCTCGACGGCGTCTGACGGGGCAGAGCGGCTGGCAGCCGGGGCCGCAACGCTGGCAACCGGAGAGCAGATGGCCGTGGACGGTTCCGCCGCCCTCTCGGCGGGCGCCCGGAAGCTCGACGACGGTGCGGCGCAACTGGAAAGCGGAGCGGGCACCGCCGCGGCCGGTGCCGGGAAATTGGCTGACGGTTTGTCCCGGGGAGCCGGCAAGGTCCCCCACCCCGATGACTCGCAGAAGAGCAGCCTCTCGGCCGTGATGTCCGATCCCGTTGCGGTCAGCAACGTCTCGCAGGCAAAGGCCGGCTCCTATGGTGCTGGCCTGGCTCCCTTCTTCATGACCCTGGCCCTGTGGATCGGCATCTTCATGCTGGTCCAGGCCATGCGGCCCATCACCCAGCGCGCCCTGGCTTCCAACGCGCCGGCCTGGAAGATCGCCGTCGGGGGCTGGCTACCGTTCCTGGCGGTGTCCGCCGTGCAGGCGAGCCTGCTCACCGTCGTCGTGAACGTCGGCCTTGGGCTGCATCCTGCCCATCCGTGGCTGATGTGGCTCTTCCTGCTTGCCGCCGCCATGGCGTTCAGCGCCATCATCCAGGGCGTGGTGGCGCTGCTCGGTTCGCCGGGAAAGCTGGTGGTGCTGATCCTGCTCGTGCTGCAGCTGGTCTCCTCCGGTGGCACTTTCCCGTGGCAGACAACACCGGAACCACTGCACGCCGTCCACCGGGTCCTGCCCATGGGTTACGTGGTGGATGGCATGCGGCACCTGGTCTACGGGGCGGACCTGTCCCTGATCCCGGCCACGGTGGCGGGGCTGTTTGGCTACACTTTGCTGGGGATGGCACTTTCGACACTGGCCGTCAGAAAGAACAAGTTGTGGACCCTTAAGACCCTGAAACCGGAGATCGCTGTATGAGCACGCTGGAGGCGGACCAGGAACCCGCTGCACCGAGGAAGCTCCGCCCCGGCCGGACCAACGCCACGAAGCAGAAGCTGTTCGAGGCATCCATGGACCTGATTGGGGAACGCGGCGCAGCAGGTGTGACGGTGGATGAGATCGCCGCTGCGGCCGGGGTGTCCAAGGGGACCGTCTACTACAACTTCGGCAGCAAGTCCGACCTGATCGCCCAGCTCCTGCGGCACGGCGTCGACATCCTCGAGGCCAGGCTGCTCAGCGTCAACGGCGGAACGGCGGACCCCCTGGCCGGCATGGAGGCGATGATCGGCCAGGCCATGGATTTCATGGCCGAGTATCCGTCCTTCGCGAGGCTGTGGGTGGGCGAACAGTGGCGCACTCCGAGCGAATGGCAGGACACTTTCGCCGAGCTCCGGACCAGGCTCCTGCGCGTGATCGGCACGGCAATCGAAAACGTTGCTGCGCAGTACCCGGTGGACGCCACCATTTCCCGGGGAAGCCTGGAAGCGGCCGTGTTTGGCGCCTGCTTTGTGGTGGGGCTGGACCGCCAGACATACAACCCCGAACGGAGCCGTGACCAAAGCGTTGCAGCCATCATGACAATCATGCGCGGCTACGTGCTGAAGGGGCCCGATCCTCAGGGATGATTAGTCCCATGCGTCACATGGGTAACAGCGGAAAGACAGCGATCGGTGCGTTTGCCGCAGCGGCAGGCCTGCTGGTGCTGACGTCCATCACGCTCGAAGAGGCGGCGCTGGTTGCATTCCTCGGCGCGGTGGCCGTGGGGTACGTGGCGTCCGTGGCGGAAGCCTTTGCCCGCCACCGTTACCTTGCCCTCCTGGCGGGCGGGGTGGGAACCAGCCTGTTCATCGGGTGCAGCATCGCCTTCATGCGCACGTGGGGACTCGCCTTCAACCAGGATGCTGCCGCTCTGGGCCGGGCGGTAACCACCCGGGATTCGGACATCTATTTCTATCTGGCGGCAGCCTCGGGATGCCTGACGCTGCTGGTGCTGTTCTGCGCGGCGGTCTGGCCGCCCCGGAGGCGGCCCCAGCGGAAAGAACCCACGCGACCCACCGGTCCAGCCAGGCCCCGGGGTGCGGGTCCCGCCCGGGGTGTGGGTTCTGCCCGGGCTGCCGGAGCACCGGCCCGTCCTGCGGCGAGGCTTCCGGCGGGTGCCCGGCAGCCCGCGCAGCGACCGGTTCAGCAAAAATCTGTTCAACCTGTCCAGCAGGCAGCCCCGCGGAAACCTGCCCAGCGAACGCCGGGCCAGAGAACGCCCGCCCAGCGGTCCGGCGGACGGACGCCCGGCCGATAATTCAGCGGCAACCATGGGGCCGGACCGGCACATCCAAGCCCGTTCCGGGCGCCGGGGCGTGAGGCTAGTGTGCGCGCGGGACCTTGAAGTGCGTGATCTTGGCATCCTGGCCATCAAGCTCCGCCCAGGGCTTCTCGGTCTCCAGCACGGTCAGCCCGCTCGTGGGAAACCGCGTTGCGGCATCCATGTAGGCATCGTGGTTGGAATCCCGCGAGGCGAGGTGCATGGCCAGATCCTGCACGCCGGGCATGTGGGAGATCACCATCAGAGTGGTCACCGTGTCCGGCACGTGGTTGATGACCGCAAGCATGCGCAGTGCGGAGGCGCCGTAGAGGCCGTCCTCAAGTTTCGGCGTCGGAGCCTTCTCACCGAGTTCGCTGCACACCCACGTGCACGTCTGCCGAGTTCGCAGAGCGCTGGAGCACAGGATGAAATCCGGGACGATGTTGTGCTTGAGCAGCCATTTGCCCGCGAGGGGGGCCTCGCGGTGGCCACGCTCCTCCAGGGGACGCTCGTGGTCCGCCACCCCGCCCGGCCAGTCGGCTTTGGCGTGGCGCATAAGGACCAGCCGCTTCTTGTGGTGAGCACTCATGGACTCACCCTACTAGCCGCGGAGGCCGGTGGGCGGAGGTACTAGATCGAGTACTCCGGAGCGGCCCAGACAACGACCTCCGGGTGCTCGTAGAAGCGGTAGCCCTGGCCACGGACGGTACGCACCGTGTTGGCAAGGCGGCCGAGCTTGGAGCGCAGGCGGCGGATGTGGACGTCGATGGTGCGCTCGTTCGGCACCTCTTCGGCGTTCCGCCACAGGCCCTCGAGCAGTTCGTCGCGGCCCACGGTGCGGGTGCCGTTCTCCACGAGGTAGTTGAGCAGTTCGAATTCCTTGAACGTCAGGTTCAGGGACTCACCGTCGAGGTGCACTTCGCGGCGGGCGAGGTCGATCAGGACACCCGACGGGCGGGGATCCTGGGCCGGCTGCACGCGGGCGGTCTCGGTGCGCTGCCGGGCGTTGACGGTGGGGTCGCCGAAGGTGGAACGGACGACGTCGAGCGCCGAACCGGGGGCGCTGGACGGCGCCACAGCGACGGCCGCGTAGCTCTCGGCTCCGGTAACCAGCGACTGGGCATAGGCCCGGATCTCCTGGGCAAGCTTGGCGATCGAGGTGCCGGCGGCAGCCGCGGTTTCCTCGTCAATGCCCATGTACAGGACGAACCCGCGGGCAACGTTTTCATTGGGTACGGCGCGGACCGGTGCGGCGGCGGCCGGGGCCACAAGCGGCGTGGGCGCGGTGATTGGCGCGGCTTCGTCTGCCTGGACGGCGCGCAACTGGCCGTAGGAGTTCGGATTATAGCCCTGGGGTGCGTAACCCGGAGCGGCGGGAACACTGTTTGCCTGGCCACCCGGGGCGAAGGCGGGGCGGGCGCCGAATCCCTGCCGCAGGCCAGATGGCTGGCCTGCCTTGTTGGCGTTACGGACTGAGATGTGGACGTATCCGGATGCAACTGACATGTTTGCTTACCTCAATGTGAATGGCCGTCATCGCGGCTCGAATGCTTGGGTCCCCGCAATGGTTCTGGGGAGGGGCGCCCTACGCTGGGCTGGGGGCGAATGCCTAAAAACTTCGTGGGGTGGTGAAAGTTAGGCGTGCATTCGACAACAGCGCATGTCGGCAGCAGCTGGTGTGCTGGGCCAATGTTCTGCGGCTGCAGGTGCTGTTGAGTTCTTGTTCACATTTGAAAGTGTGCAACGTAACAATGAAAACTTGCAAGTAACAATGGACGGAAGTGTCCGGATGCTGAGACGAACCGCCTGATTGTGTGATAACTCACAGTTTTGCCGTTGACCGATTTTTCGATTTATTTTCTTGACCGGACGGTCGGAAAGCCAGGTCTACAGAATCTTCTTCGATTTTTGCAGTCGAAGTCGCTGAATATTCAATGACGTTTCAGTTACCGAAAACCCGCAGCCGCCGTTAGCCGGTTGTCCAGCTATGACGCGCTCCGGAGGAAAATTTTTCCTCCGGGTGCGGTTGGGGCTGTAGTCAAGTTCCTCATACCGACGGCGGCAGCGCCCGGTTCGCCCGGGGCGCCGCGCCGTCGTCCTTGCATCAGCTGGACTGGCCGGTGCCGCTGGTTCCTCCTAGCTGCGTGGCTCCGCCTGATCCGGTGCTCCCGCCAGACAGTGTGCTCCCGCCAGACTGTGTGGTGCCGCTCAGTTGCACGCTCTCCGCCGGAAACGCCGAGCCGTCTTTGCCGGCCACAATCCGCACAGCGGCTCCGGCAACGATGTCGGCCACTGTCAGGTCGCCGGTTGCCGACTCCTGGCGCCGCTGCAGCATGTTGCTCACCACCGTGTCGTCGCTGAGCGTGTACGTGCGGGTGAACCCGTCGGCGCTCTTCACCGTGACCGAACCGGAGGCTACGGTGGAAACGCTGCCGAGCTGCGCCACCTTGGTGACGTACGCCCCGTTCTCCTCGACGACGTACTCCGAATGGACGGCCGCCGAAACGCCGCTGCCCATGCCGCCCAGGCCGTTGGGCGCGAAGTCGTCTCCCTGGCCCGGCACCGTTCCGCCTCCCGGCGCCTGCATGCCCGGACCGCCCAAAGACCCGCCATCCTGCGGCACCCCTCCCTGCGTGCCGCCCTGGCTCAAACCGCCCTGCGTTCCACCTTGCGCCAACCCGCCCTGGGCCCCTGCGGCCGTTCCACCGGCAGCGGCAGCGTTGCTGCCCAAACCGTAAGCGGCGCCTCCTGCGCCAGCGGCCAGAACCGTGGCCGCACCGGCCACGACCAGCCCGCGCTTCATGGTCCAGTGCTTGCCGCCGGCCGCCCAACCTCCCACTTTTCCTGCCGACGGCGGCCCTCCCCAGCCTGGCCGGTATGGGTACCCATCCGGCTGCGGCGCCGGAGGCAGGGGTGTGGTTTCTGGAACAGGTACAGGCTGCTGTCCGCTCATTGCGATCTCCTTAGGGGTTGCGGAAGTGTCCGTTCCAGACTGGAAAGCCTTCCTGTGTTTGGCCTGTGCGGCGCAAGAGCCATGCCTGTGACCTGAAAATCCGTACGCGGCGCCTTTCAGCTCGCTACGCTGGGATTCACAGCTGGCGCACAGGATTGCCAAAGCGGCGGCTAAACACCAGAACGGAGAGTTGTCACATGGCCACTTCGCACTCCATGACCAACAACCTTCCCCAGCTGACCCACCCTGACGGATCCCCCATCCGTGCGCTCGTGGTCGACGACGAGCCGAGCCTCTCAGAACTAATGAGCATGGGCCTGCGCATGGCCGGCTGGTCGGTGGCCATCGCTGCCGACGGCCCCGAGGCCGTGAAGCTCGCCAAGGAGTTCCGCCCGGATGTGCTGGTGCTTGATGTGATGCTTCCCGGATTCGACGGCGTTGAGCTCCTGGGCAGGATCCGCGCCTTCGCGCCGGAGGTCCCGGCGCTGTTCCTCACCGCCAAGGACGCGGTACAGGACCGGATCGTGGGCCTCGCCGCGGGCGGCGACGACTATGTAACCAAGCCGTTCAGCATGGAGGAAGTCCTGCTGCGCCTGCACCGGCTGGTCCAGCGCTCCGGCGTCGCCGCCATGGACTCCGCCGAGCTGGTGGTGGGCGACCTCGTCCTGAACCTCGACACGCGCGAAGTCACCCGCGCCGGCGACGAGCTGCAGCTGACAGCCACCCAGTTCGAGCTGCTGCGCTACCTCATGGAGAACCCCAAGCGCGTGGTCAGCAAGGCCCAGATCCTGGACCGGGTATGGAACTACGATTTTGGCGGCCAGGCCAACATCGTCGAACTGTACATCTCCTACCTGCGCAAGAAGGTGGATGCCGTGCACCCGCCCATGATCCACACGGTCCGCGGCGCGGGCTACGTCATCAAACCGGCAGAGTAGGCCGTGGCAAAACTTTCCGGAGCCGCGCGCACTCAGCGCCGACGCTGGCTAAAGCCGGACACCTGGCACCTCCGCACACGCCTGGTCCTCGTCGCGATGGCTCTCCTCGTGGCCATCTGCGGCGCGATCGGCCTGTTCAGCTACGCCTCGATGGACTCCTATCTGACCCAGCAATTGGACAAGCAGCTCTCGGATGCGGCCCACCGCTCCAGCGACTTCGGCCGTCCGCCGCTCGGCAATCAAGGGACCAGGCCCGATCCATTGGATGCCCGCGGCCAGAGGGTCGGCACGGTCACGGCGCGAATCGAGAACGGCGCCGTCATCAGTGCCGGTCTCATAGCCGCCGACTCCACCCGCGCCTCGCTGTCACCTTCAGACAACCAGGTCCTCCTGGAGCTCCGCCGCAACGGCGTGCCCGTCGAGCGCACACTGTCCTCAGGCACCTACCGCCTGGTCGCCGCGCAGGCGCCGTACGGGGACGTCATCGTCACCGGGCTCCCCCTCGCGGAAAAGCAGAACACCCTGACGTCCCTCGTGTGGACGATTACCATCGTCTCGCTGGGCGGCCTCGTGCTGATCGGCCTGGCCGGGACGGTCCTCATCCGCCGCACCATGAAACCGCTGGAGCAGCTCTCCGAGGTGGCCACCCAGGTCTCGCGCCTGCCGCTGGACGCCGGTGAGGTGGCACTCGCTGTCCGCGTCCCGCCGTCGAACGCCCATCCCGGAACTGAAGTGGGCAGCGTGGGCCACGCCCTGAACCAGATGCTGGACAACGTGTCCAATGCTTTGGAGGCGCGGCAGGAAAGCGAAATGAAGGTGCGGCAATTCGTGGCAGACGCCTCCCATGAGCTCCGGACGCCGCTCACGGCCATCCGCGGCTACACCGAGCTGATGCGCATGACCGAAAAATTCACTCCGGACGGCCAGCGGTCCCTGGCACGCGTGCAGAGCCAGTCAGAACGCATGACCGCCCTGGTGGAGGATCTTCTGCTGCTGGCGCGGCTCGACGACGGGCAGCCGCTCAAGCTCAGCGACGTGGACCTCACACAGCTCGTGATCGAGACCGTCAGCGACGAAAAGGTCATGGCACCGGACCGGGCGTGGCACCTCGACCTTCCCGAAGAACCTGTGTCCGTTCGGGGCGATGCATCGCAGCTGCACCAGGTGCTGGTCAACCTGCTCTCGAATGCCCGCAAGCACACGCCGCCCGGCACCACGGTGACCACCGGCGTGATGCGGTCGGCTGACGGCAGCGCTGTGATTACGGTCACGGACGACGGCGCCGGCATCCCGCCTGAATTCGTGGACAAGGTCTTCGCTCGCTTTGCCCGCGCAGACGCGTCACGTGTGACCCCGGCGCAGGCGCCCCCGGCACCTGCATCCGCAACGGCGACGGGTTCCATTGCCGGTGCCGCTAGCGCCCAAACAACCCTCCGCACCCCCGAATCGCGGGGGGAAGCCGGGGTTCTGTCGGCCGAGGGAACCAGCGGCCTTGGCCTGTCCATCGTGCAGTCCATCGTGGAGGCACACGGCGGGACAGTGGAGGTCACATCCCGGCCTGGCCGGACGGAATTTGCCGTCCGGCTGCCCATGCAAGGCGCCGCGCCGTCGTCGTGATGTCCGTTACCTAAATGTGACTTAATCAGAAGCCTCCTGTACGGTCGATAGAGTGCGGCCGCCACTAGAGCCGCATCTCCGGATTGACGCCCAGCTCTGCCGCTTCCCGGATTCCGCTAGTTCAGGCAGAGGCGGGGGAACCAGAGTCCCGGGCTTTCCGCATCAGCCCTTGGGGTGAAGCCGACACGTGAATTTTCCGTGCGGCCGGATGACCTCATCCGAACCCGACAGCTAACTCCGCAGGTGTTGAGAGGCAATCAACCATGTCTGAATTCAAGGCACAGGCGCGCCCTGATCGCGCCTCCCAGCAGTCCGACCGCAATATTTCCCGTCACCGTGCAGAGCCGGTTCGGCCTGCGACGGCTTGGGGCCGCCTGACCGGAAGCCTTCCGTCCTTCGGGCGCCGGGCAGCCGTCCTTACCACTGCCGCAGCCGTGCTCGTTGGCGTCGGCGCCGCAGGCCAGGCGGCCGACCAGGCTGCGCCTTCCGCCGCCCCAACGGCAGCGGCCACCGCCGACGCCGGGCAGACCCTGAACTTCGACAAGACGCTAATCTCCGCGCTTCCTGCCCCGTCCGCGGCGTCCATCGCTCCGCAGTCCTCGTCCCAGGCTGCCGCCGCCAAGGCCGCCACTGCGAAGGCTGCCGCTGCCAAGGCGGCCGCCGCAAAGACTGCCGCCGCCAACGCAGCGGCTGCCAAGACCGCCGCCGCTGCCAACGCCGCCGCGGTTGCCAAGGCCAACGCTGCCCAGGCGGCCGCTGCCAAGGCTGCCGCCGCGAAGGCTGCCGCCGTTGCCAAGGCGAAGGCCGCTGCGCCTGTTGCCCTGAATGATCCGGCCGGCGCACAGGCCTACGCGGCCACCAAGCTGGGGTCATACGGCTGGGCCGCAGACCAGATGCAGTGCCTGAAACGGCTCTGGACCAAGGAATCGGAATGGCGCACGACGGCCACCAACGCGAGCAGCGGCGCCTACGGCATCGTCCAGTCCCTGCCCGCCGAGAAGATGGCGACCGCCGGGGCGGACTACCGCACCAACTACCGCACCCAGATCAACTGGGGCCTGGACTACATCCAGGAGCGCTACGGCTCCCCGTGCGGTGCGCTGAACTGGCACCTCGCCCACAACTGGTACTGAGAGTTCCCCGGCCAAGCCAGCCGATGACGAGCACTTTTGCACCGCTTTAGGCTGAACGCCTGAGTGCGAAGGGCCCCGGATCCGCAAGGATTCGGGGCCCTTCTGCGTCCCCCCTCTTCCTGCCGCAGGCAAAGTGGTGCACAAATGCAGCGCGGTGCAGCGAACGCGGCAACCACAGCCGATGCTGGCAGCCGGCGAGCGCCGATGTCACGTCCACAGCCCCCGCACAGCTCGGCCCTAAAACCCTCATAACCCTAGCGGCCACTGTTGAGGCATGACCATCACAGACCAGGCCTCCGGAACCCCGCCGCACTCTCCGCTGCGCACCGCGCACCCTCATGCCCGCACCGCGGGGCACGAGCCCGCGCATTCCCTCGGCGGGCACAGCCGGCGGTCGCCCATCGACACCGCCACCGCGGTACCGGTTCTGGACGTGACCATCCCGGTCTACAACGAGGAACGCGACCTGGAGGAGTGCCTGCGCCGGCTCCACGCCTACCTGCGTGGCACGTTCCCGCACTCGTTCCGCATCACCGTCGCGGACAACGCCAGCACCGACGGAACGCTCAAGGCGGCCGAACGGGTGGCCCGGGAACTCCGGGAGGTGACCGTGGTGCACCTTGAGGAAAAGGGCCGCGGCAACGCCCTGCGGAAAGTCTGGTTGGCTTCGCCCTCGCCCGTTCTGGCTTACATGGACGTGGACCTCTCCACCGACCTGGCTGCGCTCGGCCCACTGCTGGCCCCGCTGCTCTCTGGCCACTCGGACCTGGCCATCGGCACGCGGCTGGCCCGCAACTCCCGGGTGGTCCGCGGGCAGAAGCGTGAATTCATCTCCCGCAGCTACAACTTCATGCTGCAGTCCCTGATGGGCGCCCACTTCAGCGATGCGCAGTGCGGCTTCAAGGCCATCCGGGCCGACATCGCCCAGCAGATCCTGCCGCATACCGTGGACACCGCCTGGTTTTTCGACACTGAACTCCTGGTCCTCGCCGAACGGTGCGGCCTCAGGGTCCACGAGGTGCCGGTGGACTGGACCGACGACCCCAGCTCCAGCGTGGACATCGTCCAGACTGCGCTCGCGGATGTCCGCGGCATGGCCCGGCTCAGCAAGGACATGGTGACCGGCCGCATCCCCGTTACCGAACTCCGGGCGGCCCTGGCCCGCGGCCCCCTCCCCGCCGCTTCACGCGGTCAGGAACAGAGTCCGGGCGGCAGCCTGTTCGGCCAGCTGGTCCGGTTCGGCACCATCGGCGTGGCCTCCACTCTGGCCTATCTGGTCCTCTTCTACCTCTGCCGCAACCTGATGGACCCGCAGCTGGCCAATCTGCTGGCCTTGCTCACCACGGCCGTGGCCAACACCGCGGCAAACCGGCGCTTCACGTTCGGCATCGCCGGCAACAGTGATGTTGCCCGCCACCACTTTGAAGGGTTGCTCGTTTTTGGGATCGGGCTCGCCCTCACCGCCGGGGCGCTTGCCCTGGTCCACAGCGGCGCGCTTCCAGGAGGCACGACGCCGGACCGCTGGGTTGAGCTGGTGACCGTCACCGCCGCGAACCTCGCCGCCACCGCCGTGAAGTTCCTCCTGTTCCGGCTGTGGGTCTTCCGACGGCGGCCCGTCGCCACCAACGCTCCCGCAGATTTCGCCGCATCTTCCACCAAGGCTCCATCAGATCCTGCCGCATCTTCCACCAACGCTCCAGCAGATCCTGCCGCCTCCGAGCCATCCCTCCCGCAGTCATCCGCCCCGACCACAGAAATGACGCACTCATGAGCACCACCGTCACTCCCCCAGATCGGACGACAGATCAGACGATCGACCCGACAACAGATCCATCGGCAAGCACGGCGGACCCCGCGCCGCCCCGTGCCAGCACAGGTTCCAACCCGGAACGAACCCGCCGGACCGGCAGGGCATCCCGGCTGCTCGTAGGAAACCAGCCGCGCTGGATCCGGCCCTCCGCGGCAGCGCTGCTGGCATTCACCGCCGTGCTCTACCTGTGGAACCTCGAAGCCACGGGATACGCCAACTCCTTCTATGCCGCAGCCATCCAGGCTGGTACCAAAGACTGGACAGCGCTGCTGTTCGGCTCCCTCGACGCCGGCAATGCGATCACCGTGGACAAGCCCCCGGCGGCCCTGTGGATTCCCGCCCTCGTAGGCCGGGTCTTTGGTTTTTCGCCCCTGAGCATGCTGGTGCCGCAGGCACTCATGGGGGTGGCGGCCGTCGGGCTCCTTTACCTGACGGTCAAGCGCATCTCCGGACCCGCGGCGGGACTGCTCGCCGGCGGCGTGCTGGCGCTGACTCCGGTGGCAGCGCTGATGTTCCGGTTCAACAACCCTGACGCGATGCTCACCTTGTGCCTGGTGCTGGCCGCCTACCTGACCACCCGTGCCATTGAAAAGGCAGGCTGGAAGTGGCTGGCCGCAGCCGGCGCCGTGATCGGCCTGGCGTTCCTGACCAAGATGCTCCAGGGCTTCCTGATCGTTCCCGGCCTCGCACTGGCCTACCTCTGGGCCGCCCCGACGAACCTCGGCAAGCGATTCCTGCACCTCCTCGCCGCTGCAAGCGGCATCCTGCTGGTGGCCGGCAGCTACATCTCCCTGTTCCAGCTGACGCCGGTCACGGGCAGGCCCTACATGGCCGGATCCGAAGCCAACAGCTTCCTGGAACTGACCTTCGGCTACAACGGCCTGGGCCGCATCACCGGCGTCGAAGGCGGCGGTGGCGGCATGCCCGTCGGCGGTGCCGGCGGCATGGGCGGGAATGTCGGTTTCGGCGGTGCCGCCGGGATCGCCCGGATGTTCGGGGCCAGCTTCGGCGGCGAGGTGTCCTGGCTGCTTCCCTCGGCCCTGATCCTGCTGGTTGCGGGCCTGTGGTTCACCCGCCGTGAAGCACGCACATCCCGTACCCGCGCGGCCCTGGTCCTCTGGGGCGGCTGGCTGCTGGTCACCGCCGGCATCCTGAGCTTCATGAGCGGAACTGTCCACCCGTACTACGCCGTTGCGCTGGCCCCGGCGATCGCCACACTGGTGGGCATCGGCTCCGTGGAACTGTGGCGCGGCCGCGCTTACGTGCCGGCACGGATCACGCTGGCCGGCACGGTCCTGGCGTCGTCGGTCTGGTCCGCGGTGCTGCTGGGACGCGACGCCACCTGGCTGCCCTGGATCAGGGTGGCCGTGGTGATCCTCGGCGTGCTGGCCGCTGTCGCACTGCTGCTCCGGCTCGATTCGCTCCGGGCTGTTCCCGCCCGGTTCCGCAAGGCGGCAACGGCTACCGTCGTGGCGGTTTCGCTGCTGGCCGGCGGGCTCGGCAGTACTGCGTGGACCTTCGCCACGACGGCGCAGCCCCATTCCGGATCAATTCCGACGTCGGGTCCCACCGCCTCTGCGATGGGCGCACCGGGCGGGCAGGGCGGACGCGCCGGCTTTGCCGGACCGGGTGGCTCCGGCTCGGGCCTGGCAGACGGCTCGGGGCTGGCAGACGGTTCCGGCACGGCGAACTCCGAACTCACCGCGCTGCTCAAGGCCAGCACCGCCAAATGGTCCGGAATTGTTTCCGGCGCCAGCCAGGCGGCCAGCCTGGAACTCGCCACGGGCACCAGCGTGATTGCCCTGGGCGGCTGGAACGGCGGCGACCCCTACCCCACGCTTGTGCAGTTCCAGGAGATGGTGGCCAACGGCGAGATTGGCTACTTCATCTCCGGCGGCGGAATGGGCGGAGGCGGCGGACGCGGCGGAAGCTCCGAGGTGGCCACTTGGGTTGCCGCCAACTTTGAGGCCCAGACCGTGGGCAACTCCACTGTCTACAAGCTGACCGACTAGGCAATCATGAACTTCCAGCCCGAAACATCTGCGGTGCCACGGTCTATGATCTGTCCTGACAAGCGAAGGCTACAGCCGCAGGGAGATCGCCGGGCGCCCGTCCTGGCCGGTTTCCACCGAGGCGGAAACGGCGCTGTAGTCCGGGATGTGCAGCACGCCGTCGGGAAGGACGCCGGTGTTCGGGCCCACCGCGACGGTCCGGATACCGGCGGCGACTCCCGCCGCGATGCCAGCGGGAGCGTCCTCGAACACCACCGCCTCCGTGGGGTCTGCCCCGAGCAGGGACGCGCCGAGCAGGTAGCCTTCGGGGTGCGGTTTGCCGCGGGACACGTCCTCGGACGTGACAACCGCTGCCGGCATCTCCACCCCTGCCGCCGCCATCCGGACGGTGGCGAGGTCGCGCGACGCAGACGTCACCAGGGCCACGGCGTCGGCCGGCAGGGACTCGAGCAGCTGCAGCGCACCCGGCACGGCGACGATGCCGGCTGTCTCGGTCAGTTCCATGCGTCCCAGCTCGGCCGCCAGGGCATGGACGTCGGACCCCTCCGGAGCGAAGCGGCGGACAGTATCCAGCGCCTGGACTCCGTGGGACGTGCGGAGGATTTCCGCAATATCAAGGCCGTAGCGTCCGGCGAACTCGGTCCACACCCGCTCCACGATGGCCGTGGAATCTACCAGGGTGCCGTCCATGTCGAACAGGACGGCGCGGGCTGACAGCGTGGTGGTGGCGGACTCGGCAGGAAGGCTCATGGCTTCCATCCTGCCTCATCCGGTGCGATGACGCGCCCTTCGAAGCTCAGCCGTTCGGCCGGTTCGGAAGGTACTGCACCGCCCATTTGTTGCCGTCCGGGTCGGCGAAGTAAACGAAGTGCCCCCAGTCCTGGACGTCCACGTCGCTGACGTCCACGCCGTTGGCCTTGAGCTGGCTGTGCGCTTCATTGATGTCGCTGACCACCAGCTGAAGGCTGGGCGCCGTGCCCGGAGGAGCATCGTTCAGCCCCTCCCCGATGGCAATGGAGCAGCCCGAACCGGGTGGGGTCAGCTGGACGAAGCGGAGCCCGTCCATGGGCCGTTCGTCATAATCCGCGTTGAAGCCGACCTTGTGTACGTAGAAGTCCTTGGCGCGGTCGACATCGGACACGGGTACGAAGACGAGTTCAAGTTTCCAGTCCATGGTGCACAGGCTAGCCGGGGCGCCCTGCGCTCCGGAAGACCTCCGGCGGTGGACTGGGGTTCGGGGCCGGCCGGTTCACGCGGGCGGGTTTACCCGGCGATGCCGTAGAGCCGGTCGCCGGCGTCGCCCAGGCCCGGCACGATGTAGGCCTTCTCGTTCAGCTTCTCGTCGATGGAGGCGAGGACGATGGTGACGTTGGCGTCCTTGAGTTCCTCCTCCAGCTTTGCGAGGCCTTCGGGAGCGGCGAGCAGGCAGATGCAGGTGACGTCGGCGGCGCCGCGCTTGAACAGGAACTTGATGGCCTCGCGCAGGGTGCCGCCGGTGGCGAGCATGGGGTCGAGGACGAAGATCTGGCGGCCGGAAAGGTCATCCGGCAGCCGCTCCGCGTAGGTGATGATGTCCAGGGTTTCCTCGTCGCGGGCCATGCCCAGGAATCCCACTTCGGCGGTGGGGACGAGCTTGGTCATGCCCTCGAGCATGCCCAGCCCGGCGCGCAGGATGGGAACCACCAGCGGAGTGGGCTTGGTGAACGCCGTGCCAACCGTGGTGGCGACCGGGGTTTCGATGGTGACCGGCTGGGTGCGGACGTCGCGTGTTGCCTCGTAGGCGAGGAGCGTGACCAGCTCCTCCGTGAGCTGGCGGAAGACCGGCGAGGGGGTGTTCTTATCCCGCAGGACGGTGAGCTTGTGGGCGACCAGCGGATGGTCCACGAGGAGTGTGCGCATGGGTCAAAACTATCACCCGGGGCCTGGCTCCCCGCCCCGGTTTCCGGCTGCTTCCCCGGCATCGGGGGTCCCCTGGAGGCGCTCGGCCCGCTCGGCTTTGCTGTCCTTGAGGTGGGCCGGGTGCTCGAATGTGGGGGCGGGGCCCGCATGCTCCCGCCGGCGGATTACATGGAACAGCCGGTGGGCCAGGATGACCACGGCAACCCAGGCCGCCCCGATCAGCCAGGCGGCCATCACATCCGTCAGCCAGTGGTGGCCGAGGAACACCCGGCTCAGTCCCATGGCGATGATGAACGCCGCTCCCGCGATGATCACCCACGTCCGTGCCGAGGTCTTCCGGAACTGCAGGCACACCAGGTACACCACGATGCTGATCACTACGGTGGTGTTCAGCGTGTGCCCGCTCGGAAACGACGGCGAGAACTCGAACGGCGGAACGGCGTCGAGATGGTCGGGACGGGTGCGGCCCAGCAGGGTCTTGCCCACGCTGGTGGCGGTGACGGAGACTGCAGCCGCACCGCCCACCAGGATGAGCGGCCGCCAGCTGCGGCTGACATAGATCAGCCAGGCCACGAGGATGCTTGCCAGGATGGGCATGCCGATGCCGCCGCCGATGTTCGTGAAGGCCGTAACGGCCGAGTCGAGCCCGGGGCTCCTGTACTCCTTGGCCAGCTGGAGGGCGGGTTTGTCCAGACCCGAGACGCCGTCCTGGTCCACGACGCTGTTGTACACCTCAGCGCTGAGGAGGGTCAGGACCACCACCAGGAAGCCGCCGACGACCAGGGTGATCCACAGGGCTGCGTAAGGCCCGAGCCACCTGCCGTACCTCTCAGTCAGGGACTTCATGGTTACTCCCGGCGCTTGCGTTGTCCGATGCTAAGTATCCTTCGAAACTATCATTGACCCATGGCCCCGGCAGATCTGCAACACCTGGAATGGATGGGCCTTGCCCTCGAAGAAGCCCGGCGGGCCCTGGCTACGGAGGATGTGCCCATCGGCGCCGTCGTGATCGGTCCGGACGGAACGGTGCTGGGGACCGGGCGCAACGAGCGCGAGGCACTCGGGGACCCCACTGCGCACGCCGAGGTGGTGGCCATCCGGAAGGCCGCAGCGCGGCTGCGGGAACGTGCGGCTCTCGACGGCGGCAGCGGCGACGGCTGGCGGCTGGAGGACTGCACACTGGTGGTGACCCTGGAACCGTGCGCCATGTGTGCCGGCGCGATCGTCCTGGCCCGGATCCACCGCGTGGTGTTCGGGGCCTGGGATGAGAAGGCCGGGGCGGCGGGCTCGGTGTTCGACATTCTGCGCGAGCGCCGACTGAACCACTGGGTGGAGGTTTACGCCGGCGTGCAGGAGGAGGAATGCGGCATGCTGCTGCGCGAGTTTTTCGCGACGCACCGCACCGCCAGTTAAGCACCGCACCGCCAGTTAACAGGTTGGCTAACTGGCGGCGTCCAGCGCGTCAATCCGCTCCTGCCGGGACGCAGGCGAATCCAGGCTGAAGGAGCGGAAGTCGCCCAGGTCCTCCCGGATCCACGCCTCAACCTCGGCGATGCGCTGCTCCACAGCGGGCGTCCGGCCGGCAAAGAGCCAGGCCGCGATCCTTTCCCTGCCGGGATCGTACTGCCAGAGCCCGATGATCCTGCCGCGGTCAAAGATGGGGTGGTCCGGGAGGTCCGCCTGCAGCGCCAGGGTGGCGTTCAGCAGCTTCCGGCCCCGGTCCTCGTCCGCAAACAGGTCCGCCGCGTTCCGCCGGTGCAGCACCAGCGAATCGGTGCCGGCCAGCAGCTGGATCTGTTCCCCGTCAGGCGGGCTGAAGTCCGCGAGGCGTTCGACGTCGGCCGGCAGCATCCAGAGCACGTCGCCGGCGGCGGTGGGCACCTCCACGGCCCCGACGGCGGCAAGCGCCGCCTTGCTGTCGGTGAGGGTGAAGCCGGAGAACCACTGGGACTGCTTAATGGTGGCGCCGCCAGTCCAGCCGAGGTAGCGGCGGATCAGTTCCTCCCGGGCGCCTTCGGGGCCGAGCCGGCTGGGCGGCAGGCCCCACAGCGTGTAGGCATAGCGCTGCTGGTCCAGGCGGCCGTTGACCGGAACGCGGCGGATCCGGCCGTCTGCCTGCAGCAGCCCCAGCGCCGTGGGCAGCGTGGTGGCGGCGCCCTTTTTCTTGCCTTCCTCGCCCAGGCTCCGCACCGACTCCCCCAGCTCCTCCTTGAGCTGCCTGGGGTCCAGGGGACCGCCGGCTTCGCCGAGGACATGCACGATCTGTTCCTCCAGCAGCGTGATTTCGCCGCGGTCGACGCCGAGCCGCGCCAGCACCCGGAAGGCCTCCTCAGCGCTTTTGCCCAGGCTCAGTGCCCAGTCGAAGTCCTCCCGGCCCAGCACGTAGGTGCAGCCGCGGGCGGTGGGCAGTTCGTGGATCCTGAGCTCGCGGACGTCCGTGTCCACCTGCTCACGCCGGATTCCGGCGCGGGCGAAGAGGGTCAGGTATGGGTTGGCACCGCCCACGGACCTCGCCCATCCCGCCGCGGCGAGCACCTCCTGCGGCGTGCGGCCTTCGAGTGTGCCGTCCAGCCCCTGCCGGTGCCAGGCCCAGGCGCGGAGCAACTCCGGGGTGAGGGCTTCAACGGCTGGCAGGGTGGCGGCGGACGGGACGTGGCTGGTCATGCCTCATTCTCCATCAGCAGGCGGTTGCGAGGAATGGCGGCCCGGCGATGCTTTCGGCGCCACGTAGCCGAGCACCTGGCGCGCAGTGGCGTCCCAGCCCGGCAGGAGTTCCCTGCCGGCGAGGGCCCGCCGGCGCCATTCGGCGCGCAGCCCGGGGTCTGTGAGCCAGCTGCGCACCAGGGCCGCCAGCGGCCCGGGGTCCGCCTCGGCAGGATCACCGTCACTGCCCAGTTCGACGGCGGCGCCGGGCAGCGCGGGTCCAGCACCGTCCGGGTACCCTGGGGCAGTTTCCGCACCCAGCCCCAGCGCCTCGACGGCCCCGGTGCCGGCCCGGACGATGACCGGCACCCCGCGGGCGACGGACTCGGTGACCGCCATGCCGAAGGCCTCCACCTTGGAGACCAGCAGGCTCAGGTCGGCGGCGTCCCACTGCTGCTCCAGCGTCTCGCCGGTCAGTTCGCCCGCAAGCTCCACCCGGCCGCCGAGGCCGTAGCGGTCTACTGCCGCCGTGACCTGGCGGGCGTAGTCGGGGTCCGCCGTGGCAGAACCGACGAGGGCAGCCGTCCACTCCAGATCCTGCAGCCGCGCCAGCGCGCCGAGGAGGGTCAGCTGGTCCTTGTTGGGCAGCAGTGCCGCCACGGCCAGCAGCCGCGGCGGCTCGGATCCGCCCGCCACCCGGGCGCGCCCCGTTCCGGGCAGCGCCGCGCCGACGCCCGCCAGTCCATGCCGCCGGGTAATTTCGGCGGCGGCGGAGCCACTGGTGCAGATCACGCCGGCAGCCGCCCGGAGTGCCCGGGCTTCCAGGTCCGGGTGCTCGTCCAGGGGCATGTGCAGCAGGACCCACGGCGCGTGGCCGGCGGCGGCGGCAGCCTCCATCGCTTCGGGGGCGCCGGAGGCCACCAGGCCGTCAACCATCGTGACGGTGTTGGCGGGCACCCCCGCCGGGGCGCCTGCCCGTGCCCCCTCACCGGTTCCAGCCATGAGCAAGCCGGCCAGCCGCCGTCGTTCTTCCTTGCTGCCCACCGGCCAGTCGCCGCCGACCGGCTGGATGGTCACCTTGGCTCCCAGCTGCTCGAGGCCCTGCGCCAGCGCGGCGTTATAGACGTTGCCGCCGGAGTTGTGGCGGATGTTCCCGGGAACCAGGAGCCGGATGGCTTGCGGCGGGGGCGGCATGGCCGGGTCAGCTCCCCCCGAGCTCGAGGGCGTAGCTCGCCCAGGCGTCGGGGTTTTCCCGCAGGGTGACGTCCAGGCCTGCGAGTTCCCGGCCGTCCGTGTCCTCCCGCAGACGCTCCGCGACGGCCTCGGCAATGTACTGCGCCAGTGCCTCAGTGGTGCTCAGTTTGCCGGCGAAGTCCGGGTGATCGTCCAGGTTGCGGTAGTTGAGCCCGGCCAGCACCTCCTCGATCATGGTGCCGGCCGCGCCGATGTCCAGGACGATGGCGTCGTCGTTGAGAGCGCGACGGCGGAACGTCACCTCCACGACGAAGGTCGCCCCGTGCAGGCCCTGGGCAGGCCCGAACGCCTCCCGGGGAAGGCTGTGGGCGATCATGAAGTGGCGGCGTACGGTCAGGCTGAACAATGGTTACCTCGCGCTTTCTGTGGTGGCGGTCTTACGGACTGGGTCTTCGGCGCCGGGCGCTTCAGTGGTCGGGTATGCAATGACGTGGCACAGCGCTTCGAGCCGGCCCTCGGCCAGGTCCTGGACTACGCCGGGCAGCCCGGTGAAGTCCGAGGTGCCGGTAAGGAAGGCATCGAACACCGGGTCCGCCAGCAGGGACACCGCGAGCTCCAGCCTGTCGGCGTTGGTCCGGCGGTGCCGGCGGGCCCGCGCCACGGCGCCCACCTGGCTGGCCCGGATGGACAGCCTGCGGGCGTGGAAGTCCTCGCCGAGCGGGAGCGTGATTTTCCGGTCGGCGTACCAGGACATTTCGATGATGTCGCCCTCGTCCCCCACCAGCTTCAGGCTGCGTTCCAGCCCGCCTTCGGACGCGGAGCAATGGAACACAATGTCGCAGTCAGCCAGGGCATCATCCGGAAGGGCGAAGTCCACGCCCAGCGCGTCTGCGAGGTCCTTGCGGGAGGGGTCGAGGTCCACGAGCTGGAGCCGCGCGAGGGGAAACGTGCGCAGCAGCGAGGCCACCATGCCGCCCACCAGCCCGGCGCCGATCACGGCGACGCGGTCGCCCAGCCGTGGCCCCGCCTCCCAAAGGGCGTTCACCGCCGTTTCCACCGTCCCGGTGAGGACCGCGCGGCGGGGAGGAACGGCGTCCGGAACGCGGGTGAGCGAGGACACCGGAACCACGTAGCGGTCCTGGTGCGGGTGGAGGCAGAACACGGTTTGCCCCACCCAGTCCGCAGGGCCCTGCTCCACCACCCCCACGGACAGGTAGCCGAATTTCACCGGCGACGGGAAGGAGCCTTCCTGGTGGGGGGCACGCATTTCCTCGGCGACGCAGGGCGGAACGGCGGCCTGGTGGACCACGAGTTCGGTGCCCTTGCTGATGCCGGAGTACAGCGAGCGCACCAGTGCCTCCTCAGGGCCGGGGACGGGCAGCTCCTCGGTGCGGAGTTCACCCTGGCCGGGGCCCACGGTCCAATATGCGGTTGCTTCGGTCTGCTGCTGGAAAGTAGTCATCTTGCTTATGAATCTAGTGCCCGGTCCCGATTTCCGCGAAGACGCGTCCCGGCGTGGCCGCTCGCGCAGCCCGAACCGCGGTGCAAAGACATGCCGTTTTGGGGATGCGGGCCTTGCTCCGGTACCCTATTGAGGTTGGTGACGTGTCCGAGCGGCCGAAGGTGCAACACTCGAAATGTTGTTTGGTGTAAAAGCCAACGTGGGTTCAAATCCCACCGTCACCGCCAATAAGCAAGGCCCCTGCTTCCCTTGACCACAAGGAAAGCAGGGGCCTTTGCTTTGCCCGTGCACACCGGTTTTAGGCCTTCATTTGGTCTCGGCGAGGACGCTATCACGTGCTAGGATCCCCAGAATCGCCTCACGACCGCATGCCAGTCGCAATCACTCAGGAGGTTCGCGATGCCGGACACCACCTGCCACATGTCGATCTCGCTTGACGGCTTCGTCGCCGGGCCGGACCAGAGCCGCGAGGACCCCTTGGGCAAACGGGGGCGGGAGCTGCACGGCTGGCATATCGGCGACCCGCGAGCCAATGATGCCGACAAGGCCGCGAACGAGTGGCTCATGCGCCCGCGGGGCGCGTATGTGATGGGCCGGAACATGTTCGGCCCGATTCGCGGGGACTGGGATGAGGATTGGACCGGGTGGTGGGGAGCCGAACCGCCTTACCACGCGCCGGTGTTCGTGATGACTCACCACAGGCATGACCCGATCCAGATGGACGGCGGGACCACCTTTCACTTCGTCACCGAGGGCTTCGACGCTGCTTACTCGGCGGCGTGCCAGGCCGCTGGGGACAAAGGCGTGGACATCGCCGGTGGGGCCTCGACCGTTCGACAGGCACTGATCGCCGGTGTGATCGACGAGCTCACCCTCGACATCGCACCGGTCCTGCTCGGTTCGGGCGAGCGCATCTTCGACGGGGTTGAATCCTTCGGCTTCGAACCCGCCGAGGTGCTTCACTCACCGCTGGCCACCCACATCCGCTATCGCCGCGTCAGCTAGATTCGTCGGCGCGGAGGTCGAATGTGCTGGCCCCGGCTCTCTGCCCTGGATTGGGCATCCCCCGCGTCATTGGTTCAGCCTGTCGCCGTAAAGAGCAATTCACCACCATCGGTATTTCTTGGGGACCAAGCCCGCGAGTGATGGCAGACCGAAGATGGAGCACAGCGCTCCCACGAAACCGCCGAACCCATCACTGACCGGCCCGGTCACGAGGTAGAGGCCAAAGCCAAGACAGACTACTCCAAAGCCGAGACGCCATGCGCGGTCCGCCTTCGGGTTCGGCTGGTATCTGGAAACGCCGTATTTCCGCGGCGTTCCTCTGAGGTTGGCTGGCGGGTTCGGATCAGTCTCCGTGGGTCCGTCAACGACGCGGCCGGCTTCGTCCACCCACCGGCCGGTTCCTACTTCAGGGCATTGGGCGTGGACGCTCTCGTCGACGGTGGCGAAATCCGCCGCGTCCGTCCGGGGCGGCGGCCCGCTCATTCCCCGGTTCGTAGAGCGGGCCGCCTACCGAAGCCGTAGATCAGGAGACCCGTTACGGCGACGGTAGCCAGATATTACCGCCACCGGGTTGGAAAAAAGTGGCGACGATTTGGAACCTAAGCAGGCTGTCCATTAGTTTTGACGGGAACGTTCCGTGTTCCCCCATACACGGAGCGGTTGCCTAGAAGAACCCCGCCGCACTCGTGCAGCGGGGTTCTTCGCTGTGTAGGCCAGAAGCGGTGCGGTTATCCCGGGCCTGTTACTCCGTTCCGGATTTCTGTTCCCGGTCAAGGAGGTTCTTCCTGATCTCGTCCAGCTTCTCCTTGATGACCCGCTCCGCGTCCGAGATGGTCTTCCCGGCGCTGCTCAGCGGATCCAGCTGCACGTACACCTGGTGCGCCACAGGCAGGTCGTACTCATCCTTCAGGTGCGTGCCGCCGCCGACGCCGTCCAGGGTCAGATACACCTGGGCGTCGGTGCGGGCGATTCCGGCGATCTTGCCGAACACCACGGTGAAATCGTTCGGCTGAAAGCTCACCGTCTGGCCGATGTGGCTGCGGTCAAGCTCCCCGGCCGTCACGGCCTTCTCATACTGGCTTCCGCTGTAGTTCATCGCTACTCCTCTATTTGGGCGTGGTGACTTACGCCAGCAGTCTATGGCGGAAGGACCACACGCGCTTGAATGGTGTCCAGGTCTTTCCGCTGGCAGGAGGCAGACATGCACGCCAAAGGCACCAGGAGCACGGACTACGCCTTCGTCACGGAGTGGCGGGTGGCGGGGAGGGCTGAGGAGGTGGCAGCCGTTCTGGGTGACCCCGCCGGGCTGGCCCGGTGGTGGCCGTCCGTGTACCTCAGTGTGGACCCCATCCATGCAGGCAAAGCGAACGGCGTGGGGCGGATGGCCAGGCTGCACACCAAGGGCTGGCTCCCCTATACCCTCCGCTGGACCCTGACCGTCACGGAACCGATCACGAGCAAGGGCTTCGCGATCCGCGCAACGGGCGACCTCGACGGGACCGGGCGCTGGACGTTCGAGCCGGATGGGCCGGAAGTCCTGATCACGTATGACTGGCGGGTCAGCGCCACCAAGCCGCTGCTGCGGCGGCTCAGCTGGCTGCTGAAACCCGGGTTCTCCGCCAACCACCGGTGGGCGATGGCCCGAGGGCAGGAAAGCCTGGCGTTGGAATTGCGGCGCCGGCGGGCGGGAACCGGCACGCACTCCGTCCCCGCACCGCCGCCGCCCACGTTCCCGCGGGTGGCGGGGCGTGGGCGGCGGATGGACCGGCGGGTTCGTGGCTAGGCGTTAGCCAGGACGGGCTCCGGGGGTGCCTGGTACCGCTCGGCCTTCGGCTTGGCGAACCTCAGGTACAGCGACGGGACCACGAACAGGTTGAGCAGCGTGGACGTCACCAGCCCGCCGAGGATCACCAGGGCCATGGGATGTTCAATCTCGTGGCCGGGGATGTTCCCCAGGACCACCAGCGGCACCAGGGCAAGCCCCGTGGCCAGGGTGGTCATCAGGATCGGTGACAGGCGTTCCCCGGCGCCCCGCAGCACCAGTTCCGGACCGAACTTTTCACCCTCATACTTCTCCAGGTGCTGGCAGTGGTTGATGAGCAGGATGCCGTTCCTGGCCGCGATGCCCATGACCGTCAGGAAGCCCACAATGGACCCGAGCGAGAGCACCCCTCCCCCCATGAAGGCGGCGAACACGCCGCCCACCAGGGCAATCGGCAGGGTGAGGATCACCAGCGTCGCCAGCCGCCAGCTTCCGAAGGCCACCTGCAGGAGCAGGTAGATCACGGCCAGCGCCCCGATGGCGAGCGTCAGCAGGGTGTTAGTGGCCGCCTGGCGTTCCTGGAACTCGCCCAGGATCTGCGTGCGGAAGCCCGGGGGCAGCTCCAACTTCTTAAGCCCTTCCTCCATGGCCGCAACCACGGTGCCCAGCGTGCCTTCCTTCACGTTGGCCTGGATGTCGATGCGCCGTGAGTGCGCATCGCGCTGGATGACGTTCGGGGTCGGCTTGACCTGGACGCTTGCCACATCGGACAGCAGGATCTTCTGCCCGTTCGGTGTGTCAATCGGGAGGTTCCTGATGCTGGTGATATCAGAACGGACCTCCGGCGGGCTCCAGACCTGGACGTCGTAGGCCTTACCGCCCCGGTACACGTCGCCGACTTCCTCGCCGGCAACCAGCCAGGCTGCGGCCCGGCGGACGTCGCCTGGCTTCAGCCCGTAGCTCTGGGCCTTGGCCAGATCCACCTCGATGTTGACCTGTGGGATGTCCTTCTGCAGCGCCGTCTGGACGTCAACCGCTCCTTCGGTGGCGTCAAAGATGGAATGGATCTCCGCCGCCTTGGAGCGCAGGAGCGCCAGGTCGTCCCCGTAAAGCCGGACGACGACGGCGTTGCTGGCTCCGGTGAGAACCTCACGGATTCTCTCCTTCAGGTAGGTCTGGACGTCGCGCACAATACCGGGATAGCCGTCCACCACTTCATGGATCGACTTCAGCGTCTTGTCATAGTCAACCGCCGGATCGATGCTGATCCAGTTCTCGCCGAAGTACACCCCCACGACCTCGTCCGCGTTGAAGGCCTGCCCGATGTGCGAGCCGCAGTTCCGGACCCCCGGGATGGTCAGCAGTTCCTCGCAGGCCTTCTGGCTGACGCGGTACTCCTCCGACACCGACGTGCCCGGCTGGGTCAGCCAGTGCATCAGGAAGTCGCGCTCCTTGAAGTCAGGCAGCAGCGACTGCCCCAGCAGTGGCGCCGTGATGGCACCGATGGCGGCCATGGCACCGAAGGTCGCGTACCCCGCTACCGGCCGCCGTACCATTCGGTTCAGGACCGCGCGGTAGCCGCGTTTGAGCACCCTCACCAAGGGCGGTTCCTGTTCCTTCAGCGGAACTTTCCGCATGAAGATCAGTGCCAGCGCCGGTGTGACGGTCAGCGCCACGAGCATCGACGCCAGCACCGCCAGGGTGTAGGAGATGGCCAGCGGCCTGAAGAAGGCCCCGGTCAGTCCCTGCAGGAAGAAGATCGGCACCGCTGCAGCGATGATGATCAGCGTGGCGTAGACGATGGGCCCGCGGACCTCCAGTGAGGCCTCCAGGACCACCGAGGCGGTGGACCGTGTCCCGCCCTCCGCCCGGTGCTGCCGGAGTCTTCGGATGATGTTCTCGATGTCGATGATCGCATCATCCACCACCACCCCGACGGCAATCACCAGCCCCGCCAGGACCATGGTGTTAACCGATGCTCCTGTGAGGTAGAGGACGGATGCCGCCGTCACCAGTGACAGCGGGATGGCGATCAGGCTGATCAGCGCGGTGCGCCACTGGAAGAGGAACGCGCCCAGCACCAGCACCACGAGGATGCAGCCCAGCATCAGCGCGCGGCTGAGGTTGTTGAGGGACTCCTCGATGAACGTTGCGGGCCGGAAGATCTCCGTATCAACGGTGATGCCGCTGAGTCCCGGCTCCATCTGCTGCAGGGCGGCCTCAACGCCCCGGGTGACTTCCAGGGTGTTGCCCCAGGGAAGTTTCTCGACGATGAGCATCAGCCCTTGGCCCTGGTTGATCACGGCGTCGCCAATGAGCGGCTGGTGGTCTTCCACGACGTTGGCCACATCACCCAGGCGGAGCGGCTTCCCGTTCCTCTCCTCGATGGTGATCTCGGCGAGGTCCTTCGGAGTGGTGATTGGCAGCACGTGCTGGATTCCGACCCGCTGGTTGGGCGTCTCGATGTGGCCGCCGGTACCAATGACGGAACCCGGCGAATACTGCAGCAGGCCGGCGTCGAGGGCGTTGGCGGTGACTTCCATGACCTGGTTCAGGCTGACGTCATGGGCCTTCAGCTTGTCCGGAATCGCTTGCACCTGCAGCATCTGCAGCCGCTCGCCCCAGATGGCCACATTGGCCACGCCCGGGACCCGCAGCAGGTGGGCGCGGATCTTCCAGTACGTGATCATGGACATTTCCATGAGCGAGCGCTGGTCCGAAGTCAGTCCGATCTTCATGACCCGGCTGGTGGACGACAGCGGCTGCAGGATCACCGGCGGCGCCGCCCAGGTGGGCAGCGACGGAATGACGTTGGCGATCCGCTCCGAGACCAGCTGGCGGGCCTTAAGCAGGTCCGCTCCCGGGGCGAAAATCAGCACGATCGAGGACAACTGCTCCACGGACTTGGAGCGGATCTCATCCAGGCTCTCAACGCCGTTGAGGGCGTCTTCGAGGGGAACGGAAACCAACTGCTCCACCTCGGCAGCGGTCAGGCCGATGCAGATGGTCTGAATCTCCACCTTCGGCGGCGCAAATTCGGGAAAGACGTCCACAGAGGCCGTGCTGAGCTGGACGCCGCCGAACGCCATCATTGCCACCGCGATGGCCACCACCAAGGCGCGGAATTTCAGGCTGAACCCGACAATCCGGCGCATGTCAGTGACCCTTTGTGCCGAATTCGGCGCCGAAAAGTTCCGCGGCACCAACGGTGACAACATCGGTTCCCACGGGGGGACCGGACTGGAGCTGCACCTTGTTGTCAGCGATCTTCTCCACCGTCACTGCGGCCCGGATGTAGGTCCGCGGCCCGGGATTGGTGTAGACCCAGGTCTTCCCGTTGGCGTCATAGACCAGTGCGCCGTAGGGCACCTGCAGCGGACTGCCTTCACCTTTGGTCACCTTGACCGTGGTCACTCCCAGCCTTTCCACTGCCTTGTCTGTCAGCGTCAGTTTGTTCAGGTCCGGGCCGGCCTTCTCCATGGTGGACGCTGCCTGCCCCGCGGGCGCCGCGGCGGTTTTCACTGTGGCACATCCGGAGAGGCCGATCGATGCTGCGCAAACCAGCACCAGAACAGAACGCCAGCCGCCAAGATCACTATTGCTTTTCATGACAATTCCGACCTCTCTGCCAGAACCGGTCCGTTGCTAATCACCAATGAGCTCCCCCAGTCCGTGTTGGTGCGTGGACCAACGCGGAGGAAGAGGATCGGCAGAATAAATAGGGTCAGCAGGGCCGTGGTGATAAGCCCGCCCCACACAACCAGCGCCAGCGGAAGAAGCATGGCTCCGCCAACCGGTCCGCCGAGCACCACCAGCGGCACCAGCGCCAGTCCGGTGATCACGGTGGTCAGAACAGTTGGCAGCAGCCGCTCCCCGGCCGCCTGCCGCATGAGATGCGCCGGAGAATCCGACGGGGCACGGGACTGCAGTGACTGATACGTTCCCATCAGCATGACCACGTCCCTGATTGCCAGGGCGAGCACCGCCGCCAGGGCCACCAGCACGTACACGGAGCCGAAACCGCCGGTCAGGTCGGCGGCGAGTATTCCGCCGGACAGTGCCACCGGAAGCAGCAGGAAGACGAGCCCTGCGAGGCGCCAGTTGCCGAGGACCGTCAGCAGCAGGACCAGGATGCCGGCTGCCGCTGCCAGGGCGAGCCACCAGATGAACGCGCCGGCGGCCTGCTTTTCGGCGTACTGCGGCGGGATCTCAGCGTGGTACTCCACGGGGAACTGCATGCCCTTGATGGCCGTCTGGATATCCTGCGTGACGTCGCCGAGGCTGCGGCCTTGGATGTTGGCCACGACGTCGATGCGCCTGGAGGTGTCGTCATGATGGATCACGGTCTGGTTCGGGCGGAGCGTGACTGTGGCCACGTCACCCAGCCGGACCTGCCCGCCTTCAGGCTTGTCAACCATCATGTCGGTAACGCTTGTCAGGCTGCTCCGGGTGGATTCCGTGCCCTTGACGATCACCTGGAACACCTTTTGCTGCTCGAACAGGTACCCCACCTCGATGCCCTGCAGGACGGTGGCAGCCGCCCGCCGGACGTCGCCGGGCTTGATGCCCTGCTTCTGCGCCTTGGCGAGGTCCACCTCGATTTCGGCAACAGGCTGGTCCACCGTGGCATCCACCTGCGGCTCAACCACGCCGTCCGTACGCGAAAGGATCCCGCGGATTTCGTCCGCTTTCTGGCGGAGGATGTCCAGGTCCACGCCGAAAACGCGCACCCTGAACTGGCGGTTGTCGATTTCGCTGGCAGCAGCAACCTGCTGTTCCGGGTAGGTGGTCACCTTCGCCGTCAGGCCCGGGTAGCCCTCAACAATCTCGCGCACGTCGGAGCGCACGCTGCTGATGTCAGCGCCGTCCTCCATGGTCACCCAGAGCTCGCCGGCATTGACGTCAGAGGAGGTATCTGAGGTGATGGCACGTCCAACGTGGCCGCCCACGGAGGAAACTCCGCGGATTCCGCTCAGCTCTTCACTGGCGTTGGTCATCACCCTGTTCATCACGCCGGCCCCTGTACTCGCCGCCGCCTCCCATTCGACGAGGAGGGTGCGGTCCGGAACAGCGGCCACAACAGGAAGATCCTTCGTAGCGGCCGGAACGATGGCCAGTGCGGCGATGGCCAGTGCAGCCGCCGCGAGTGCGAACACTGTAGCCACCACTCCGGTAAAGGCCCGCGCCGCGCGCTCGTAGCCGAGCCGGGCCTTGCGGACCACCGAGAGGCCGCGCCGCGGCCGCCTGTGGCCCCGCAGCAGCAGGCTCGCCAGTGCCGGCGTCACCGTCAGGGCAACGAGCATCGCCACAGCTGTGGCCAACAGGTAGGACAGCACCAGGGGCTTCAGGAACGCACCCTCCACACCCGGGACAAACAGTGCCGGCGCGAGGGCAAGCAGAGCGGTAAGTCCGGCGAACAGGACAGGCACCCGGGACCGCTGCAGCCCGTGGGCCAGCAGGGCTTCGCGGGACACCCGATCATTGGCCGATTCCCGCCGGAAGCTGTGCAGGTCGGTGATGACATCGCCGATGACGACGAGGAGGGCAAGGACCAGGCCCGCGAACGCCATCACGTTCAGGACCGCTCCCTGGAACTGCAGCACCAGCGCCGCAGCCATGGCCGCCACGGAAATGGCAACGAAGGCCAGCAGGGCGTACCGCCAGGACCTGAATGCGATGCCGATCAGCGCCGTAACCACCAGGAGGCTGACCAGCAGGGCCAGACCCAGGCTGCCAACAGCGGACTCAACGAAGGACGCCGGGCGGAATACGGTGGAGTCGACGGTGATGCCGGACAGGCCCGGGCGCAGGCCGTCCAGCACCGCTTCAACGCCCTGCGTCACGTCCGCCACACTCGTGTCGGGGAACTTTTCGATGACCAGCAGCAGGCCGGGTGTCTTGCCGGTTACAGCGTCGCCGATCAGGGGCTGGTGGTCTTCGCTCAGGGTGGTCACGTCGGACAGAGTTAGCGTCTTGTCCGATGCGCCTTCAACGCTGACCTTGCCGAGGTCTGCCGGTGTCCGGATCGGAAGCACGTGCTGGATGCCGATGCGCTGGTTGGCGGACTCGAGGAAGCCTCCTGTGCCAGGAGTTGATGCTTCCAGGAAGCTCAGCGGGGACACCCACACCGCATTGCCGGCGGTTTCAACCACCTGGCTGAGGGTAACGTTCTTCGCGCTGAGCTGCTTCGGGTCCACCTGCACCTGCAGCTGCTGTTCGCGCTGGCCGTAGATGGAGACGTTCGCCACGCCCGGGACACCCATGAGCGCTGGCTTGATATCCCAGCGGGCCAGAACGGACATGTCGATTGGCGACACATCCTGGGAGGACATCTGCACCATCATGACGCGGCTCGTCGAGGAGAGAGGCTGCATCAGCACCGGCGGAGCTGACACGTTGGGCAGAGCGAAGGCCTGCGTCAGCCGCTCTGCAACGAGCTGCCGGGCACGGAGGATATCGGTGCCCGGCTCAAAAACCATCTCAATCGAAGAGAGGCCCGGGACTGACTTCGAACGAATTTCGTCGAGCCAGGCCACCCCGTTCAGCAGGTCGGCCTCCATGGGCGAGGTAATGAGCTGTTCGACCTCCACGGCGGACAGGCCCAGTGCCTCGGTTTGGATCTCCACATGTGGCGGAGAGAATTCTGGAAGATTATCCACTGGCATTGACGGCAGGGTTGTTAATCCGAACCCCAGAATGCCGGCAGCAGCGGCTAAAACAATCAATCGAAACTTAAGACTCCAGCGGACAAGCCAACCGGTCATAACCTCAGCCCCCATCGTTATTGGCTTCGGCGGCCTTGCCGGAAACCAATGACTGATGCGCCTCTTCAGGAACGTCCGTAGCGGCGTTGCCGCGGACGAGTGCCGAGCTGTCTCCCCGCAACCCTGCGCAACCCCGTTGCCGGGGACACTTCTGGCACGGGAGTGATGATGGACCGGGGCCAGACTGCGAGCGGTGTTTCCTTGTCGGCATTCCTTGCGGGGGAGGATTCCTGCAAGGGAAAAAGACAAGCGAGACCAAGATCATTTTGGCACACCGAAAACTGCAGATCAACGCAACCTCGGCCGCGGAATCAGGTTATTTTGCGCTACCGAGCGGCTTTATCGTTGCATCAGCATCGGCGGGAGCCCACCTGGACCGAATAAACGAAGCCTGTTCCGAAGATGTCACAATCCGGGCATCAAATCAGAGTCCCCGCCGCGCCTTCGTTGACTCCGGCAGGTACGCCCGCAAGGTTAGAGCCATGAGGCCTCAGCGAATCACCAACGGACTGATATGCACGACGGCGGCTGCCGCACTGGCGCTGCTGCTCACCGCCTGCGGACCAAGCCAGCCCGCCCCCCAGGGCACCACGGAACCGGCAACCGGCTCAACCACCCCTAGCACGCAGGCAGCCCCCGAAACGTCGGCACCGCCGTCGTCCTCTTCTTCGGCCTCCCAATCGCACCCTGCTTCGCCAACTGCAACTTCTTCGAGTCCAGAGGCACCGCAGTCCACCGCCGCCGGCGCCCAGCTGTGCAAGGTCTCAGGACTGAAAGCCACCACGGATGCCACGGGCGGGGGTGCCGCCGGCAGCGTCTACATGGAGCTGATCCTCACCAACACCGGCAACGCTTCATGCCACCTGAAAGGGTTCGCGGGCGTGTCCCTGACCACCGGACCGAACGGGCAGCCGATCGGGGCCCCGGCCCAACGCGACACCACCGCCGCTGTCGGGGACGTTCTACTCGCCCCCGGGAAAGCAGGCACCGCGGTGCTCCGCTACACGCAGGCGGGGAATTACCCGGACTGCACCAAGACCCCTGCCGCCGGATTCCGCATCTACCCGCCGGAGGACACGGCATCGTTGTTCGTGGCCCGGCCCTCGGATGCCTGCAGTAACGCCTCCATCGAGCTCCTGACCATCGGTGCATTCCAGGCACGCTAAGGCAAAGTTTGCCCCAAGCAACCTGTCCTGGTCCAAGCCTGTTCCGGCCCCAACTTCGTAAGTACACTTACGATACGTCGGGGTCCCCGCTGCTAGCGCCGGACCTGTTCCGGGAACGCCCCGCGACAAAGACGCAGGCCAAAGGCAGGTTGAGACACGTGACGTCACTCTGGTTGGACCGCACCGACACTTTCACTGGCGACCCGTTCACACCCGGCGAGTCCTATGACACCGTGGTGGTGGGCGCCGGCCTGACCGGCCTGACCACGGCCCTGTTACTGGCCCGCTCGGGACAGAACGTGCTTGTCCTGGAAGCGCGCGGCCTGGGCGCCGTGGCCACCGGCAACACCACGGCCAAGGTCACGCTGCTGCAGGGCACCGTGCTCTCATCCCTCCGGCAGCAGTACCCCCAGAAACTGGTGGACGCCTACGTGGCCGGCAACCGGGAGGGGCAGGCATGGCTGCTGCGGTACCTGGAGCAGCGCGGCGTGCCGTTCCAGGTGCGCGACGCATACACGTACGCCGCCACCCAGCAGGGCACGGAAGCAGTCCGGGCGGAGCTCACAGCGGCCCTCGCCGCCGACCTGGAGGTGGACTACGTCCGGGATGCGGGCCTGCCGTTCCCTATCCGGGGAGCCGTACTCCTCCGCGGGCAGGCCCAGATCAACCCCATGGATGTGCTCACCGCGCTGGCAGAAGACGTCCGGGGCCACGGCGGCAGGATCGTCACCGGTGTGCGGGTGCGGAACGTCACCGGCACGGGGCCGTCAACCGTCCATGCTGACCGCGGATCGGTCCAGGCCGACTCGGTGGTGCTGGCCACGGGCACCCCCATCCTGAACCGCGGCCTGTATTTCGCCAAGCTCAAACCGAACCGCTCCTATGCCGCAGCCCTGGAGCTCGCAGGAAACGCGACGCCGCCGGAGGGCATGTACATCTCCGTGGAACAGCCCGTGCGCTCCATCAGGGACTACCCGGCGGACGGCAAGAATCTTCTGCTGGTGGGCGGCAACGGGCACCCCGTCGGAAAGGCCGGCTCGGAGAAGGAACACCTGGAGAACGTCCTGTCATGGGCACAGCAGCACTTCCCCGGTGCCACTGTCACCCACACGTGGTCCGCGCAGGATTACCAGGCCACCAACCTCATGCCGTTCTTCGGCAAGCTCCCCCGCGGCCGCGGGCGCATCTTCTTCGGCACCGGCTACAACAAGTGGGGCATGACCAACGCGGTGGCCGCGTCCCTGGGCATCGCCGCGGACATCCTCGGAGGCCAACTGCCATGGGCCAACACCATCCACCGCCGGGTCACATCACCTCCGGGCGCGGCCTCGGCCGTGACCCTCAACGCGGGGGTGGCCGCCACACTGGCCAAGGACTGGGGCAGGCTGCAAAAGCTGCCTCCCTCGAACGGCACCGTGCCCGAAGAGGGCACCGGCACCGTGGCGATGCGCGAACGGAAGCCCGTGGCAACGTCCACCGTCAACGGAACGACGTGCAGCCTGTCCGCGGTCTGCACGCACCTGGGCGGAATCCTGCACTGGAACGACAACGAAAAGTCCTGGGACTGCCCGCTGCACGGCTCCCGGTTCAGCAGCGACGGCCAGGTCCTGGAGGGGCCGGCCACCCGCGACCTTCCTCCGGCCGGGTAGGGCATCCCTGATGCTTCTGTTGGTGTCGGTGCCGTGAGGCATGATGGAGGCATGCAGTCGCAGGAGCCCGCCGGCACAGCCACCGGCACAGCCGCCGGGGACTCGATGGGCCAGTTCAGCCGGCCCACCAGGGAGTGGTTCCTCGGCGCGTTTTCCGAGCCCACCCCCGCCCAGCAGGGGGCTTGGAACGCGATTTCGTCCGGTTCGCACGCCCTTGTTGTTGCGCCCACCGGCTCAGGTAAAACCTTGGCCGCATTCCTCTGGGCCCTGGACCGGCTCCTGGTGTCCGGGCCGGCTGCACCCGACGCTGCCGTGCCTGATGCTGCCGTGCCTGATGCTGCGGTGCTGCCGGGACTCGAAGAACCGCCAGCCGGCGCCAAGACCAAGCAGTCCAGGGCACGGAAGCCCAAGCGGAAAACCCGCGTACTGTATATCTCCCCGCTCAAGGCGCTTGGCGTCGACGTCGAACGCAATCTCCGCGCCCCGCTGATCGGCATCACGCAGACCGCCAAGCGGCTGGACCTGCCGGCTCCCCTGATCACCGTCGGGGTCCGGTCCGGCGACACCCCCGCCTCGGACCGCCGCGCCCTGCTCAGCACCCCGCCGGACATTCTGATCACCACCCCCGAGTCCCTCTTCCTGATGCTCACGTCCAAGGCCCGGGAAACACTCAGCGAGGTGGACACCGTCATTGTGGACGAGGTCCACGCCGTGGCCGGCACCAAGCGCGGGGCGCATCTTGCCGTGTCGTTGGAGCGGCTGGACGCCCTGCTCCCCGCGCCGGCGCAGCGGATCGGGCTGTCCGCCACGGTCGAACCGAGGGAGCTGGTGGCCCAGTTCCTGGCCGGTTCCGCCCCGGTGGAGATCGTGGCCCCGCCCTCGCGGAAGAACTGGGACCTCACGGTGTCTGTCCCCGTCGAGGACATGTCCGATCTGCAGGGCGCGGCGGGAGCCTTCGATTCCGGGCCGGCCTCCGGGCTGCAGCCGCAGGCCTCGATCTGGCCCCATGTGGAGGAAAAGATCGTGGACCTGGTGCTGGCCAACCAGTCCACCATCGTCTTCGCCAACTCGCGCCGGCTGGCGGAACGCCTGACCGCGCGGCTCAACGAAATCCACGCTGAACGCCAGCTCATGACAGTGGGCGGAGGCTGGGAGGATCCCGCCCCGTCCGCACCCGGAGGCGTGCCGGCGTCGACCGCCACGCCTGCCCACGTGATGGCGCAGGCAGGAAGCACAGCGGGGGCAGAGCCGCTGCTGGCCCGGGCCCACCACGGCTCAGTGTCCAAGGACCAGCGTGCCCTGATCGAGGACGACCTCAAATCAGGCCGGCTGCGCTGCGTCGTGGCCACGTCCTCACTGGAGCTCGGCATCGACATGGGTGCCGTGGACCTCGTGGTGCAGGTCGAGTCCCCGCCTTCGGTGGCCAGCGGGCTGCAGCGCGTGGGCCGCGCCGGGCACCAGGTGGGCGAAATCTCCCAGGGCTACCTGTTCCCCAAGCACCGGGCGGACCTGGTGCACACCGCCATCACCGTTGAACGCATGCTGGACGGCAAGATCGAGCGGCTGAGCGTGCCAGCGAATCCCCTCGACATCCTGGCCCAGCAGACCGTCGCGGCCACCGCGCTGGGCAGCATCGACGTGGAGGAATGGTTCTCCACCGTCCGCCGCTCGGCGCCGTTCGCCACCCTCCCCCGGTCCGCCTTCGAGGCCACCCTGGACCTGCTCGCAGGGCGCTACCCCTCGGACGAATTCGCCGAGCTCCGGCCCCGCATCGTCTGGGACCGCAACGCCGGGACCATCGAGGGCAGGCCGGGAGCCCAGCGGCTGGCCGTCACGTCCGGCGGCACCATCCCGGACCGCGGGCTGTTCGGCGTCTACATCATCGGCACGGAGACGGAGGGGTCGGCCTCCCCCGCCGGCGCCGGTGACGGCAAGGGCTCGGGCACGGCCCCGGCCAAGGGAGGCCGGCGGGTCGGCGAGCTCGACGAGGAAATGGTCTACGAATCCCGCGTGGGCGACATCTTTGCACTGGGCGCCACCAGCTGGAAGATCGAGGACATCACCCACGACCGCGTGCTCGTCTCGCCGGCCTTCGGCCAGCCCGGCAAGCTGCCCTTCTGGAAGGGCGACTCGCTGGGACGCCCGGTGGACCTGGGCCGCGCCCTTGGCGCGTTCGTCCGCGAACTGTCAGCGTCCGACGTCGGCCCTGCCACCGACCGCTGCAAGGCCAGCGGCCTTGACGACTTCGCCGCGAACAACCTCCTGCAGTACCTTTCCGAACAGAAGCTGGCCACGGAGGTGGTCCCGAGCGACACGACGCTCGTGGTGGAACGCTTCCACGACGAACTCGGCGACTGGCGGGTCATCCTGCACAGCCCGTTCGGCATGCCGGTCCATGCCCCGTGGGCCCTGGCCGTGGGCCAGCGGCTGCACCAGCGGTACGGCCTGGACGGGTCGGCCATGGCCGCCGACGACGGCATCGTGCTCCGCGTGCCCATGATGGAGGACGAGCCTCCGGGGGCCGAGCTGTTCCTGTTTGACCCCGAGGAGCTGGAACAGATTGTCACCGCCGAGGTGGGCGGCAGTGCCCTGTTCGCCTCCCGGTTCCGCGAGTGTGCCGCGCGTGCCCTGCTGCTGCCCCGGCAGACACCCGGGAAGCGGCAGCCGCTGTGGCAGCAGCGCCAGCGGTCCGCCCAACTGCTGGACGTCGCCCGGAAATACCCGTCGTTCCCGATCGTGCTGGAAACCGTCCGCGAATGCCTGCAGGATGTGTACGACCTGCCGGCGCTGAAGGATATCGCCGCCTCCGTTGAACGGCGCGAGCTCCGGATCGTCCAGACCACCACCCAGCAGCCGTCCCCGTTCGCCAAGTCCCTGCTGTTCGGCTACGTGGCACAGTTCCTCTACGAGGGCGATTCCCCGCTCGCCGAACGGCGGGCGGCCGCACTGGCGCTCGACTCCACGCTGCTCAACGAACTCCTGGGGCGCGTGGAATTGCGCGAGCTCCTGGACGCCAAGGTCATCGACCAGACCGAACGCGAGCTGCAGCGTCTTGCCCCCGACCGCAAAGTCCGCGGCGTCGAGGGCGTGGCCGATCTGCTCCGCCTGCTGGGCCCCCTGAACCCCGAGGAAGTTGCAGCGCGGCTCACCCCGCCGGTTGAGCCGGCCGAAACCGAAGCCCCGCTGGTTGAGCCCGCCGAAACCAGACCCGCCGAAACCACAGCCCCGCTGGTTGAGCCCGTCGAAACCAGACCCGCGGAAGCCACAGTTGCCGAAGCCGCCGCCCACCTCGCGGCCCTCCAGCGGGCCAACCGGGCCATCAAGGTGACTGTCGCCGGCGTCGAACGCTTCGCTGCGGTGGAAGACGCGGCCCGGCTTCGCGACGCCATCGGTGTCCCGCTGCCCATGGGCGTTCCCCTTGCCTTTATCGAGCCGGTGGCGGACCCCCTGGGCGACCTCGTCTCGCGCTATGCCCGCACCCACGGTCCGTTCACCGCCACCGAAGCTGCGGCCAGGCTGGGACTTGGTGCCGCCGTCGTCGGAACTGCCCTGAAACGGTTGGCCGCCGACGGCCGCGTGGTGGAAGGCGAGTTCCGGCCGCACGCCGATGCCCCCGCCAGTGAACGCCCGGCAGCCGCCGCTTCTGATACCGACGCCGGCCTTGACGCGGTGGCGGAAGCGGCGGCGGCGTCGGCCGTTGCCTCTGCCGCCGTGGCCCTGGCCGGCAGCGAATGGTGTGACGCGGAGGTCCTCCGCAAGCTCCGCCGCCGCTCGCTGGCCGCGCTGCGGGCCGAGGTGGAGCCAGTGGACATCACCGCCTACGGCCGGTTCCTGCCGGCCTGGCAGCACGTCCGCACCCCGGGCACGGGACGGGGGCAGCCGGCGCTGCGCGGACTCGACGGCATCATCACCGCGGTGGACCAGCTCTCCGGCGTGCCCATACCGGCCTCCGCCTGGGAACCGCTGGTGCTCGCCAGCCGCGTATCCAACTACCAGCCCGCCATGCTGGACGAACTCATGGCCGCCGGGGAGGTCCTCTGGTCAGGTGCCGGCTCGCTTCCGGGCAACGACGGCTGGATCAGCCTGCACCTCGCGGATTCGGTGGAACTCACGCTGAACCCTGCCCTGGAGTTTGAACCGGGCGACGCCCAGCGGCGGCTGCTGGACCACCTGCAGGCCAACGGAGGCGGCTACTTTTTCCGGCAGCTCACGGACATTGCCGGCGGCATGGATGCTGTGCTGGGCGACCAGGACGTCGTGTCCGCGATCTGGGATCTCGCCTGGGCCGGCCGGGTCACCGGGGACACGTTCGCCCCGGTCCGGTCCCTGATCGCCGGCGGCCACACGGCCCACCGGCAGGTTGCGCGCGCACCGCGGGCCAGGGCGCCCCGCCTCAGCCGGCTTGGACGGTCGCACGGGACCGGGCTGCTCGGCGCCCCGGGGCTGTCCGGCGGACGCTACGGCTCGGCCGGCGGCGCGGTCCCCACCCCGCCGCTCGCGGCCGGGCGCTGGTCGGCGCTTCCGACGCCCGAGCTCGACCCCACGGTCCACGCCCGCGCCACCGCCGAGCTGCTGCTGGACAGGTACGGCGTGGTCACCCGTGGATCCGTCATGGCCGAGAATATCCTGGGCGGCTTCGGGCTCATGTACAAGGTGCTGGCCCGGCTGGAGGAGGCCGGACGGTGCAGGCGGGGGTACTTCATCGAACATTTGGGGGCCGCCCAATTCGCCGTGCCCGCTACCGTCGACCGGCTGCGTTCGTACACCGAGGACGCCCAGCTGGCCAAGCCGGAACCCGTGGCACTGGCCCTGGCGGCAACAGATCCGGCCAACCCCTACGGCGCGGCCCTGTCGTGGCCTGCCGGCAACGTTGAAGCCGGCAGCGGGCACCGCCCCGGGCGGAAAGCCGGTGCGCTCGTCGTACTGGTCGACGGCGCGCTGGTGCTGTACGTCGAACGCGGAGGCAAGACGCTGCTGGTGTTCACGGAGGACGAATCGGTCCTCGCAGCCGCCGCCGGCGCCCTCGTGGACGTGGTGAAACGCGGTGCCGTGGACAAGCTTGTCATGGAAAAGGTCAACGGCCACGGTATCCTCGACACCCCTGCGGCATCGGCGCTGACGGCCGCCGGGGCCTATTCCACACCGAAGGGACTGAGGATCCGTGCCTGAAGGCGACTCCGTCTGGCGCGCCGCCGACCAGCTGCACGCTGCCCTCGCCGGCCAGAAGCTTCTCGCGTCCGACTTCCGGGTGCCCCGCTTCGCCACGCTGAACCTGGCCGGCTGGACCATGGAGGAGGTTATCCCCCGCGGCAAACACCTGCTGATGCGGCTGGTGGGACCGGCCGAGGAGCGGCTGACCATCCACTCGCACCTGAAGATGGAGGGCAGCTGGCAGGTCTACCCGCCCGGGGGCAGGTGGCGGAAGCCGGGATTCACGGCCCGGTGCGTGCTGCGCACGGCCGCAGCCGACGCCGTCGGATTTTCCCTGGGCCTGCTTGAGGTGATCAAGACCGGCGAAGAAGACAAGGCCGTGGGTTTCCTCGGCCCGGACCTGCTGGGCCCGGACTGGGACCCGGCCGAGGCCGAGCGCCGTGTGGCGGCCAGGCCCGACGTGCCGGTGGGGGTGGCGCTGCTTGACCAGAGCAACCTCGCGGGCATCGGAAACATCTACCGCTGCGAGGTGTGCTTCCTGGCCGGCATCCACCCGGCATCACCGGCGGCCGCGGTGAAGGACTGGCCCGCGATGTTTGCCGACGCCAAGCAGCTGCTCGAGGCCAACCTCGGGCCGGGCCGCCGGACCACCGTACTCAACGCCCGCGGAACTCCGGTGGGCCGTGCCGCCGGCCGGCCCGGCTACTGGGTGTACCGGCGTGAGCACCAGCCGTGTCTGCGCTGCCGGACGCCCATCCGCCACGCCGTGCTGGGGAAGAGCGTGCCGGGCAGAAGTGGTTCAGGAACTGGGGTGGCGGGCAGTCCCGCCAGCGCTGCCACGGCCGTCACGGAAGAACGTGACATCTACTTCTGCCCCAAGTGCCAGCCGTTATTGGGCGGCCCCGACGCGCGTCAGGAAGCAGCGACCGGTTCCTCCGGCTGATCTTCGCGGTCCCCGGACTTTGCCTTGATGGGTTTGCCGCGGTCGGCCGGTTCCCAGGCCGGAACCAGGAAGTACGGCAGCAGGAGCTGCACCAGCGGGCCGATCGCCAGCGCGTAAACCACAGTGCCCACTCCGACCGAGCCGCCGAGAAGCCAGCCCGCGGCGAGCACCACCACCTCGATCAGCGTCCGGGACCAACGCACGGACCAGCCGGTGCGTTTGGCCAGGCCCGTCATGAGCCCGTCCCGGGCGCCGGGGCCGAAGCGGGCTCCGATGTAGCACGCGGAGGCGATGCCGTTGAGCACCACCGCACCGCCAAGCATCGCGATCTGTCCGCCGAGGTGGGAGAACGCCGGGATCAGGGCGAGCCCAACATCGGCGAAGACCCCCACGAGGACGGCGTTGCAGAGCGTGCCGAAGCCCGGCCGCTGCCGCAGCGGGATCCACAGCAGCAGCACCAGGAAGCTGACGATGATGACCACCACGCCGATGCTCAGGCCCGTTTTGCCGGCAACGCCCTGGTGGAACACGTCCCAGGGGTCCAGTCCGAGCCCGGCCCGGATGAACAGGGCCAGCGAAATGCCGTACATGGCGAGGCCGGTGAAGAGCTGTACAAGTCTGCGGATCATCATTGAACCATCCTGAGGCACAACTGGCCTTGTTTTCCATGGCCAGTTTGAAATACTGGCCTCATGTCCGGATCACTCACACCCACCGCCCTCGCCCGTCTCCTGGGCCAGTGGCACCGCGGCAACGCACCCGCGTACCGGGAACTGGCCGACGTCGTGCGTCTTTTGGTCCTGGACGGCCGCATCCCGCTGGGCACCGCGCTGCCCAGCGAACGGACATTGTCCGCCACCCTTTCCGTCAGCCGCACCACGGTAACGGCAGCGTACGCGAGCCTGCGTGACCAGGGGTTCCTGAGCAGCGGCCAGGGCACGCGCGGGCGCACCTGCCTGCCGCCGACGGTCTACAGGGCAGGGCAGCAGCGGGACTCCCGCGCGGGCCTGTCGGGGGCGCCGGGCCTGGCCGTTCCCGACGGCGTCATCGACCTCGCGTACGCATCGCTCCCGGCCAGCGGCGAGGCGGTCCACCAGGCCTTCGCTGCCGCCCTCACGGAACTGCCTGCCCTGCTGCCCGGCTTCGGCTACGACGCCTTGGGCGTGCCGGCGCTTCGGGAGGCGATTGCCGGCCACTATGCCGACGCCGGCGTGTCCACCACGGCCGGGCAGATCCTGGTCACGTCCGGGGCGCAGCATGCGCTGAACATCGTGCTGCGGGCGCTGGTCGGCAAGCAGGACAAGGTCCTCGTGGAGCAGCCGACCTACCCGAACGCGCTCGACGCCATCCGTGCCACGGGCTGCCGCATCGTGCCCGTGCCCCTTCCGCCCGCCTCTGAGCGGGGCTGGGACCTGGACTCGGTCGAGTCCGCCCTGACGCTGCAGCGGCCCCGCATGTTCTACACGGTTCCGGATTTCCACAACCCCACCGGCCGGCTGATGCCCGACGGACAGCGCCGGCGGCTGGTCCGCGCCGCCGCGGCCTCAGGCACCGTCCTGGTGGTGGACGAGACGCTCCGTGAGCTGAATCTCGACGGCGGTACAACGGCGCCGCTCGCTTCCTTCAGTTCATCCGTGGTGTCGATAGGATCGCTGAGCAAATCGCATTGGGCTGGCATGCGCACAGGCTGGATCCGCGCATCGGAGAGCCTGATACAGCGGTTCGCGGCCGTCCGGACCACGATGGATCTGGGCGGCCCGGTGGTGGAGCAGCTTGCGGCGGCCCATCTGGTGCGCAACCTGGCCGCTCCGCTGCCGGCCCGACTGTCCGCACTCCGGGACAACCGCTCCGCTCTGCTGGACCTGCTCAAGGTCCACCTGCCGCGGTGGGAGGCGGAGAGGCCCGACGGCGGCCTGGCCGTCTGGTGCCGGCTGCCGTCGCCCAGCAGCACGGCCCTGACCGTCATCGCCCCGGAACTCGGCATCCGCCTCGCTGCCGGTCCGCGCTTCGGCGTGGGCGGGGTGTTCGAGAACTTCCTTCGCATTCCGTTCACGCTGCCGCCGGAGCAGCTGGAGACTGCAGTCCTCGCGCTGCGTGCGGCCCAGGACAGGCTCGAGGCCGCCCCGCAGCTGAGGCGCTCACTCCGGGACTCCCCCGCCGCCGCCATCGCCTAACCTCGGGCGGCTAACGGCCTACGCGTAGACCTTCCCGAGGAACCCGCCCCAGGCTTCGGCAGTCGCTGCGGAATCGCCGCTGCCGCTGAAGTCGTGCACGGTCATGCCCACCGGCGCGCCGAACGCATTGCGGCCGAAGAAGCGGTAGAGAGCGTCCCCGGTCCGGAGGCCTAGGAAGTTCGCGTTGGAGAAGTCCACCTGCCCGGTGAGCCGCCCAACGCCGTCGACCTCCACATCAAAACTGTCGCCCTGCGACGCACTGTCCACGCCGAGCGCCTTCTTGAGCTGCGCAAAGCCGTCAGGCGTCTGCGAAGCGGCGGGCGCCTGGACATCCGTGAAAACCACGGGCTGGCCGTCGAAGTGCTTCAGGTACTGGCCCAGGGTGTGGAGGTAGAACTCCGTGTGCTTGCTGGCGCCGTCGTACTGCTGGTCCCAGTCGTCCGCGAAGATGCCGCTGTGGACGTAGTGGAGCCTGGCCCGGCCGCCGTCGACCGGCTCCAGTACATGCTCGAGCTGGTTGAACCAGCCGTCCGGACCGTCCATGCGCGACACCAGGTGGTGCGGATACTCCTCCACGGTCTTCACGTCCGGCCACTGGTCAGTCGGGAACATCCAGCCCGGCGTGCCCTTGGTGACGGCTTCCCAGACCCGCTCCGGGGTGCCGGGCAGCTCGGTGTCAAAAACAATTTCGAATTTCCGGTCGTCAGTCATTGTCCTGCCCCTTAGCTGGAATGGTTTTGGTTGAGTCCTGTGTTTCCGGCTTGAGTGCCGGGTGAAGTGCGACGACGAGCCTGTGCTTCCGTCCGCCGGCGCCGGCGTGGTGGTACTTGTCCACGAGCCGGGTGACCGCCACGCCCAGATCCTCGGCGAACGCAGCCCGGTCGGCCGCGCTGCGGAAGGTGACTTCGCCGTCGATAGCGAACGTGGCCAGTGTCTGCCGCGCGGCGGCAGCACCGGCAATGAGCTTCCCCATTTCCTGGACCATGCGGCCGGCGAGCGCCAGCAGCCAGAAGGCCGAGAACCGGTCCGCGAAACGGCGCGGGTCCGGCGCCACCGACTGCAGCGCCACCGGGGAGATGAGGTAGGAGGCTGCGGTTGCCCGCAGTACGCGCTCGGTGACGTTGCCCTTGCGGCGCTCCTCCACCAGCTCCACGAGGCCGTGCCGCTCGAGTGCCTTGAGGTGGTAGTTCACCTTTTGCCGCGGCAGCCCAACCTTCGCGGCGAGCTGCGTGGCCGAGCCGGGCTCGGCCAGCTCCTGGAGGATGCGGGTCCGGATGGGGTCCAGCGAAGCCTCCGCCGCCGCCGGGTCCTCGATCACTTCGATGTCCAACATGGTTCAAGTATCGTGACCGACAAATTTATTTGTCAAGAACTTTTTTCTCGTCCGTCGCCGTTTCGACGGTTCCCTGCAGGTTCGACGGCGGGGGTCGTCGTGTGCGCGGGGAACCGTCGAGACGGGGCTGCAATGAGCAGGAACCGCGTGCAAAGTAGAATGGAGCGGTGATGCAATCCCCCCTTCCCGTGCGCGACGGCGTGAACGCGACCCGCCTGCGCCTCCCGGACGGGGGCCCTTGGGACACCGCAATGGACTACATGATGCACCGCTGGGGGCACATCGACCCCCAGGGCATCGAGGACCGGTTCGACGCCGGCGAGATCGTGGGCGAGGGCGGCATTCCCCTGCACCGCGGCACCAGGCTCGAGGACCACACCTTCATCTGGTACTACCGCACGCTCCCGCCGGAAACCCGGCTGCCTGTGGAGCTGAACATCCTGCACCAGGACGAGCACATCCTGGTGGTGGACAAACCGCACTTCCTGCCCACCACCCCCGGCGGCACGTACATCCAGGAATCGGCGCTGGTCCGCCTCCGCAACCAGCTGGACCTCCCGGACCTGATCCCGATGCACCGCCTGGACCGCATGACGGCAGGCATCCTCCTGCTCTCCACCAACCCTGAGACACGGGGTAAGTACCAGGTTCTCTTCGAGAAGCGCCAGGTCCAGAAGGAGTACGAGTGCGTGTCCGCGGCTGAGCCGGCTGCCGGACATCCCGCCGTCGACTTCCCGGTGGTGGTCCGCAACCGCATGACGAAGTCCCGCAGCTACCTTCTGGCGGAGGTCATCGACGGCGAGCCGAACGCGGAGACCCGAATTGACCTGCTGCGGACGTTCGACGGCGCTGATGGCGCTGGCCATCCGACAGCCGGGGCAAGACGCCGCGGCCTCTACCGGCTCGAACCGCACTCCGGGAAAACCCACCAGCTACGCGTGCACATGGCTTCTCTGGGGCTGGGCATCCTGCACGATTCGTTCTACCCCGAACTGCTGGACAAGGCGCCCGACGACTACACCAAGCCGCTCCAGCTGCTGGCACGCGGCATCCGGTTCGTGGACCCCATCACGAAGGAACCCGTCGAGTACCGCAGCCGCCTCCAACTCAGCGAAGTCCGCTAGCCGGTTCGACGTCCCAGCCGAACCTAATCCGCTAGGGAGCACGTTCAAGGACATACCGAAAGTCCGCCACGGTTTCCGGGCCAAAAAGCACGAACTCCACCAACTCCACGCCCTGCTCTCCGCCTTCTTCAGAGCGTGCGACATAGGATCGGACGGCGTCAAACGCCACCTGCGCCACCTGTCGGGCGTCCCAGCCGTAGGCTCCCGCGCCTACCGCAGGAAAGGCCAGCGACCGGACACCCAGGCCCTCGGCAACCCGCAGGCTCTCGGTAAAACAGGACGCTAGCAGAGCGGGGTTGGTCTGCCCGGCGTGGCGGTTGGGCCCTACGGTGTGGATGACCCAGCGCGCCGGCAGCCCGAACCCCGGGGTGGCCACGGCAGCGCCCACCGGCAGACCGTCTTGGAGGGTCGTTGCCCGCAGCTCGCGGCAGGCCGCCAGCAGTTCCGGCCCGGCCGCCCGGTGGATCGCCCCGTCCACGCCCCCGCCGCCCAGCAGCGAAGAGTTCGCGGCATTTACCACCGCATCCACCGGCCGTCCGGTGATGTCACCCTCAACGATCTCTATCCGCATGGAGCCAGTGTGGCATTGCGAACCGTCCAGGGAGTAGGGCTCCGCCACGCATAGGAGTTCGGCGGGTGTAGGAGTTCCGCTAGGTGCCGGAGTTCCGCCAACTGTCCGCCCGGCGCGTTCCCGCTCCGTGTGCGGTACGTTGTGCAAATGGACTTCGGCAATCCGGACACGTGGAGCACGGCGATCTACTTCTGGATCATTCCGGCCGTCCTGGGCGATGCCATTTTTCCGCCCATCCCGTCCGAGATGGTCCTGATCACGGGCGGTGCCCTGTCTGCCGAGGGACGGGCAAACCTGTTCCTGGTGGGCTTCCTGTCCGCCTCCGCGTCGTGGCTAGGCGACGTTGTGGTGTTCCAGCTGTTCAAGCGCCGGCTGAGCCACATCCTGGACCGTTGGACGTGGGGCCGGAAGATCCACCGCGGCATCCACGAGGCCATCGCCAAGGCGGGCCGGTCCTCCGCTTACGGCACCATCATCGGGGCCCGGTTTATCCCGGGAGGGCGGCTCGCGACATCGGCCGCCGCAGGCATCGCCGACGTCTCCACCCGGGGCTTCAGCCTGTGCGCCGGGCTGGGAGCGGTGCTGTGGGCGACGTGGCTCGTGGGCCTCGGCTTCTTCACGGGCTCCGCAACGGGGCTGCCCTTTTGGGCGAGTTCGCTGATCGGTGTGGCCGTTGGCCTGGTGATTGGCGCCGTCGTGGGTCTGATCGTCACGCGCCGGCAGGGCGACCGCTCCCCGGTGGACGAGCCGGGCGGTGCGCCCGAGCCGGGCACCCAGGCCCCGGGCGCCTAAGCTTTCAACACCTAGGCGTTAGACGGGCGCCCAGCGGCCGCGGCTGCGGCGGAGCACCGAAAGCGAGCCTGTCAGCGCAACGCGTTCGACGGCGTCGCGCATCACTGCTGCCGATTCCCGCGCCGCGCTGTTCTCACCGTTGTATTCGGTGGGCTCCACGAGGAAGCGCAGGTTAAGCTGCGGCACGCCCCCGGCCAGTTCCAGCTGGTGCGACTCCACATGATGCCGCGACCCCAGCGCCTCCACGGCGGTGTCCATTACGGCTTCGGGAGGGTTGCCCGGCTTCAGCCCGGTGATCTTGAGTCTGGTCTGAAAGGACGGCATCCTCCAACCCTAGCGAAGGGTGGGAAGGACACAGCGCGAACGGACACCTGTGGCCCCAAAATCCGGCTCCGGCAGGGCCGTAGCTGTCCGTTCGAACCGGCGAACGGCGGGCGGAAATCCGGACGGTTGCGTTTTCTCTGGCGCGAGCCTATCTTGGCAAAAAGGGGCGCGATCATGCACGAACTCTCCATCACGCAGGGCCTTGTCGCCGCCGTTCTGGACCGCACAGGTGAACGGACGGTCACTGCGGTCAACCTTAGGATCGGTCCCCTTTCCGGCGTACTGGCTGATGCCGTGCGTTTTTGTTTTGACGTGGCAGCGGCCGGCACCCCGCTGGCTGGCGCGCGGCTGCAGATCGACGAACCGCGGGGCCGCGGACGGTGCCGGAGCTGCCAGGACGAATTCACCCTGAGCGATCTCATTCTGCTGTGCCCTTGCGGAAGCGCGGACGTCGAAGTCCTCAGCGGCCGCGAGCTGATGCTGATGTCCGTGGAGGTGGCATAGGGCATGTGTACAACATGCGGTTGCGGCGACGAGGCCGGCACCCGCATTTCAAACCTCGCAGGAGAACTGCACACACCCGGGCAGGGGCACCCGCACAGCCACACCGATGAGCACGGGCGCACGTACACCCATGACCACTCCCCCCAAGGGCACGCGGACGCGCACCACCACGCGGCAGCGGGCCCAGAAACCATCGTGCTCGAGCAGAATCTGCTGGCCAAGAACAACCTGCTGGCCGCCACGAACCGCGGCTGGCTTGCCGGCCGGGGGGTGCGGGCTTTGAACGTCATGAGTTCACCCGGTGCCGGCAAGACCACCCTCCTGGTCCGCACGCTGACCGAACTCGGCGAGCGCCTGGACGCGCGAGTCATCGAAGGGGACCAGGAGACGTCCCTCGACGCCGACCGCATCCGCGCCACCGGGCGCCCCGTCATCCAGATCAATACCGGAGCCGGCTGCCATCTCGACGCCGACATGCTGCGGCGCGGCCTCGACGCGCTGTCGCCCGCGCCGGGCTCCACGGTTTTCATTGAAAATGTAGGCAACCTGGTCTGCCCCGCTCTTTTTGACCTCGGCGAAACGGCCAAGGTGGTGATCGTCTCGGTAACGGAAGGTGATGACAAACCCCAGAAATACCCGCACATGTTCATGGCAGCCGACCTCGTGATCGTCAACAAGTCGGACCTGCTCCCCTACGTCGACTTCGACGTCGACGAATGCCTGCGCCGCATCCGGCAGATCAATCCGCAGGCCGAATTCCTCACGCTGTCCGCCGCCACCGGCGAAGGCCTCGCCGCCTGGTACGACTGGCTCGACGGCGCCACCTCCCAAGCGGCGGCGCCAACCTCCGGGACAGCCGCGTCAGAACCCTTGACCGGCACCCTGACACAAGCACACTGAACCCCAGCAGGGGCACTGAAAGAGGCAACGATGCCTACGGAAACTTCCCTCAAGGCCGAAGAAGCCCTTATCCACGTGCTGTGGATCAACGCAGGGCTCAGTTGTGACGGCGACTCGGTGGCCCTGACCGCGGCCACCCAGCCGAGCGTCGAGGAAATCGCCCTCGGGGCGCTGCCCGGCCTGCCGAAGATCGCCATGCACTGGCCACTGATCGACTTTGAATGCGGCCCGCAGGAAGGGGCCGACGACTTCCTGGAATGGTTCCGCAAGGCGGACCGGGGCGAACTTGAACCGTTCGTGCTGGTGGTCGAGGGATCCATTCCCAACGAGAAGCTCCATGACCCCGGCGGCTACTGGTGCGGGTTCGGCAACGACCTCGAGACCGGCCAGCCCATCACCACCAGTGAGTGGCTGGACCGCCTGGCACCCAAGGCCACCGCGATCATTGCCGCCGGAACCTGCGCAACCTACGGCGGCATCCACGCCATGGCCGGCAACCCAACCGGCGCCATGGGTGTGCCGGACTACCTCGGCTACGACTGGAAGTCCAAGGCCGGCATCCCCATCGTGTGCGTGCCCGGATGCCCGATCCAGCCTGACAACCTCTCCGAAACCATGACGTACCTGCTCTATCAGGCCACCGGCCAGGCACCGATGATTCCGCTGGATGAGGCACTGCGACCCACCTGGCTGTTCGGCAAGACGGTCCACGAGGGCTGCGACCGGGCCGGCTACTACGAGCAGGGCGACTTCGCCACCGAGTACGGCTCCCCCAAGTGCATCGTCAAGCTCGGCTGCTGGGGCCCCGTGGTGAAGTGCAACGTGCCTAAGCGCGGGTGGATGAACGGCATCGGCGGCTGCCCCAACGTCGGCGGCATCTGCATCGGCTGCACCATGCCGGGCTTCCCGGACAAGTTCATGCCCTTCATGGATGAGCCTCCCGGCGGCAAGCTTTCCACCAGCACCATCCGGCCCTACGGCTCCGCCATCCGGACGCTCAGGGGCATCACGACGCACACCTTGGACCAGGAGCCCAAGTGGCGCCGGCCCGGACCCGAGCTCCTGACCGGGGCCCGGCGCACCTGGTAACCACCCCATTCCAGACAGGCGAAGAAGACAATGACGTCAACAATTCCCACGGGTTCCGGAAGCGGAACGGGCAACAGCAACCTGGTGGAAATGAACTGGGATCCCATCACCAGGATCGTCGGCAGCCTCGGCATCTACACAAAGATCGACTTCGAGAACAACCAGGTCGTGGAATGCAAGAGCACTTCCTCGATCTTCCGCGGCTACTCCCTCTTCATGAAAGGCAAGGACCCAAGGGACGCCCACTTCATCACCAGCCGCATCTGCGGGATCTGCGGCGACAACCATGCCACCTGCTCCTGCTATACGCAAAACATGGCTTACGGCGTCAAGCCCCCGAACCTGGGCGAATGGATCGTCAACCTGGGCGAAGCCGCCGAGTACATGTTCGACCACAACATCTTCCAGGAAAACCTCGTTGGCGTGGACTACTGCGAAAAGATGGTCTCCGAAACGAACCCCGGCGTCCTCGCCAAGGCCGAAAGCACCCGGGCACCGCATGAGGCGGACCACGGTTACCGGACCATCGCCGACATCATGCGCTCGCTGAACCCCTTCACCGGCGAGTTCTACCGGGAGGCCCTGCAGGTCAGCCGCGCCACCCGCGAGATGTTCTGCCTCATGGAGGGCCGCCATGTGCACCCCTCCACGCTTTATCCGGGCGGCGTGGGGACGGTGGCCACCATCCAGCTGATGACGGACTACCTCACGCGGCTCATGCGCTACGTGGAGTTCATGAAGAAGGTCGTCCCGATGCACGACGACCTGTTCGATTTCTTCTACGAGGCACTGCCGGGCTATGAGCAGGTGGGGCTGCGGCGGACGCTGCTGGGCTGCTGGGGGTCGCTGCAGGACCCGGACTACTGCAACTTCGAATACAAGGACATGACCGAGTGGGGCCGGAAGATGTTCGTCACCCCGGGCGTGGTGGTGGACGGCAAACTGGTCACCACCGACCTGGTGCGCATCAACCTGGGCCTGCGAATCATGCTCGGCTCTTCGTACTACGAGGACTGGGAAGACCAGGAAATGTTCGTTACCCACGATCCGCTGGGCAACCCAGTGGACCGCAGGCATCCGTGGAACCAGCACACCAACCCGCGGCCGCAGAAGCGCGACCTCTCGGACAAGTACAGCTGGGTCATGTCCCCGCGCTGGTTCGACGGCCAGGACAACCTCGCCCTGGACACCGGCGGCGGCCCGCTCGCACGGCTTTGGGCCACGGCGCTCGCCGGACTCGTGGACATCGGCTACCTCAAGGCCACCGGCAGGAGCGTCCAGATCAACCTGCCCAAGACCGCTCTGAAGGGGCCCGTCACGTTCGAGTGGAACATCCCGCAGTGGAGCAACACGCTCGAACGCAACCGCGCCCGCACCTACTTCCAGGCCTACGCCGCGGCTGCGGCGCTGCACTTCGCGGAAAAGGCCCTCGAGGAGATCCGGGCCGGACGCACCAAGACGTGGGAAACCTTCGAGGTCCCGGATGAAGGCATCGGCTGCGGCTTCACCGAGGCGGTCCGCGGAGTCCTGTCCCACCACATGGTGATCCGCGACGGCAAGATCGCCAACTACCACCCCTACCCGCCCACTCCATGGAATGCCAGCCCCACCGACTCCAACGGCGTGGCCGGCCCCTATGAGGACGCGGTCCAGGGGCAGCCGATCTTCGAGGAGAACGACCGCGAGCACTTCAAGGGCATCGACATCATGCGGACCGTCCGCAGCTTCGATCCCTGCCTGCCCTGCGGTGTCCACATGTACCTGGGCAACGGGCAGACGCTGGACATGCTCCACTCCCCCACCCAGACCCTGACCGGCGAGTAGGCCATGCTCGGCGGGGACCGGCCGGCGCTGCAGAGCGGCGACCAAATAGGCACACTCCTTGACGCCCTCGGCGCCGGCGGGGCGGTGGCCCGCGGCCGTGCCGAGGACCTGGTCCGGCAGGTGACAGACCTTTACGGCGCCGGACTGCAGCGGATCATGGAGATCCTGCAGGCCCATGGAAAGCTCGACGACGTCACTCTGGAAGCGCTGACCGCTGACAGCCTGGTGGCCGGCCTCCTGGTGATCCACGGGCTGCACCCCCATTCACTGGAGGCACGGGTGGCCGCGGCGCTGGACAGTGTCCGGCCCTACCTTGGCTCCCACGGCGGCGACGTGGAGCTCGAAGGCATCAGTCCCGACGGCGTGGTGCGGCTCAAGCTGCTCGGCACCTGCCAGGGGTGCCCGTCGTCGTCCGTCACTCTCAAGTACGCCGTCGAGGAGGCCATCCAGAACGCCGCCCCCGAGGTGGCCGCCATCGACGTCGTCGAAGCGGAAAAGCAGCCAGGCGCCCCGGCGCTGATTCCGGTGGACTCGTTGCTGGTCCGGGTGAACAATCCGGCGGGCGGCACGCCCGCAGAATCCTGGCACGACATGTCCGGCGGCACGTGGGAACCGGTTCCGGAGATCGCCGGGCTCGAACCCGGCGAGGTGGCAGGCTTCCTGGTCGGCGGCTACGCGGTGCTGGCCTGCCGCACCGGGCAGGACATCTACGCGTACCGCGACTACTGCCCCCGCTGCACAGGTTCGATGGCCGGCGCCGTGCTGCAGCGCGCCCTCGCGGCACCGGTGGGCGGCGGCCTGCTCACCTGCCCCACCTGCCGCGGCCACTTTGATGTGCGGCGGGCGGGCACCTGCCTCGAGGACAAGGACCTGCACCTGGAGCCGCTCCCGCTGCTGGTCCGGAGCGGAGTGATGTCCGTGGCGGTCCCGACGGTGTCCGTGCAGTCCGCGCCGTTGGCGGTTGCCCCGGTACCGGCAGCCCCGGCAGCCGTGACGCCGGTGCAGGCAATCCCGCTCGTGACACCGGCCGGGCTGGAACTCGTCCCGGCGGCGACTGGACCGGCAGCGCCTGTGCCGGTGCCGATGGCGACTGTGCCGGCGGCGACTGGACCGGAACGGGCGGAGCCGGCCCCGGTGTCTGCGGCGGTGTCCGTTCAGGCGGCACCTGGACCGGCACCTGCGGCCGGCGTGTCCGTGCCCATCGCGACGCCGGCGCCCGGCATTGCCCCGGAACTGCAGGCAGCCGGCGGACAGGACCGCTGAAATGAACATGGGGAACGGAGGAGGTACAGGGCGCGGCCCGGGAACGGGTCAGGCTAACGGCACCTTGCCGGTGGCCTTGCTGCGGCGGATTTCCGCGAACCGGCCCGCTCCTGCCGCCGGGGAATGCTGCGAAATGTGCGGCGAACCGATTTCCGAGGCACACCAGCACGTGGTGGACTTGGGGAGCCACGCCATGATGTGCACCTGCCGGCCCTGCTACCTCCTCTTCACCGATGCGACCGCCCATCTGCGCTACCGCTCGGTGCCGGACAGATACCTCTCCTTCCCCGGCTTCGATCTCGGCCCTGGGCAGTGGGACGAACTGGAAATTCCAGTGGGCCTGGCGTTCTTCTTCCGCAGTTCCAAGCTCGGCCGCACGGTGGCGTTCTACCCGGGCCCGGCCGGGGCCACCGAATCGGAACTGCCGCTCGCCGCCTGGGACAGCGTGCTGGCCCGCAACCCGGCCCTCGGCCTCGCGGCGCCGGACACGGAGGCGCTGCTGATCCGCGGCCCGGGCCCGGGCAGGGCCGCCGCGGACTGCCACCTCGTTCCGGTGGACGCCTGCTACGAGCTTGTGGGCCGGCTGCGCCGCCTCTGGCGCGGGTTCGACGGCGGCCAGGAGGCACGCGATGAGCTCGCCTCCTTCTTCGACCGGATCAACCGCCGCAGCGTTCCGGCGCCGGCAGATTCCGCCGGCACGGGAGGCTTCCGGTGACCGAGCTTTCCTTCGCCGTGCTGGAGATCCGGCCCGAACCGTACGCCGCCGCCCCGCAGCTGACGGCCAGGCTGCAGCTGACGGAAGGCACCGGGGCCGTGGTGCACGCCGTGGCGCTGCGCTGCCAGGTCCGGATCCTGCCCCAGCGCCGTGGCTACGCGCCCGAGGAGGAGATTGGCCTGCTGGACCTGTTCGGCGACCGCGGACGCTGGCCCAGCACGCTCAAGTCGTTCGTCTGGCTGCAGTGCAGCACCATGGTGCAGGGTTTCACGGGCAGTACCGAGGCGGACCTCCCGCTGCCCTGCACGTTTGATTTCGACGTGGCCGCCGCCAAATACCTGCATGCGCTGCGCGACGGCGAGATACCGCTGGAGCTGCTGTTCTCCGGCACCGTGTTCACCAAAGGGCAGACCGGGTTCACGGTGGAACAGGTGCCGTGGGACCTCGAGGCGTCCTACAAACTGCCCGTCGCCGCTTGGCGCAGCCTCATGGACCAGTACTTCCCGAACGCCGGATGGATCCGCCTGGACCGCGACGTCCTGGCAGCACTCGCCCGGTACAAGTCCGCCGAGGGCCTCACGTCGTGGGAATCGGCGGTGGAGAAACTCCTCGCGCAGGCCACCGCGGATGTTTCCGGGGAACGGCCATGAACACCAGTCTGGCCCTTGCCCGGGCCGTCGCGGACGCCGTCCTCTACGAGGGCTACCTGCTCTACCCCTACCGGGCCTCCGCCCAGAAGAACCAGGTCCGCTGGCAGTTCGGGATCCTGGGTCCGCCCGGCGCCGCGGAGGACGGCAGCGGGGAGGAACCGTCCATGTCCGCCGACTGCCTGCTTGCCCCCGGCGCCGAGGCCGGGCTTGAAATCCATTTCCGCTTCCTGCAGCTGCAGACGCGCACGGCAGAAAAAGCGGACGACGGCGGCAGGTTCACTCCCGTGGACAGCCTCGCCGTGGGCGCTGCGAACTGGCTGAGCTGGGACGAGGCCGTCGAACAGGAAGTAGGGTTCGGGCCGTTCTCCGTGGCCCAGCTCCGGGCCGGACAAGTCCTGCCGGTGGAGGTACCGGAGGGACTCGACGTCGAGGAACTCAAGGACGACGCCGGGAGGCCGGCCGGCCGGCTGGTGCGCCGCCGTCGTGCTCTCCGCGGAGAACTGCGGCTGCATGCCGCGGAAGATTCCGGCGGGCTGCTGCGGCTCAGCATCACCGCGGCCAACACGGCCGGTCCCCTGCCGGCCGGTCCCCTGCCGGCCGGGAACCGGCAGGACGCGGCCGCGGCCTCCTTCATCGGCGCCCACGTGCTGCTCGGCGTGCGGGACGGGGATTTCGTCTCGCTGCTGGACCCGCCCGGGTGGGCACAGCCTGCAGCCGGGCTGTGTTCCCAGCACCGCTGCTGGCCCGTGCTGGCCGGCCCCGAAGGCCAGACCGACGTGCTGCTGATCTCGCCCATCATTCTTTACGATCATCCCGCGGTCGCCCCGGAAAGTTCGGTGGCGCTGTATGACTCCACCGAGATCGACGAGATCCTCACGCTGCGGGTACTGACGCTGACCGACGAGGAAAAGGCCGAGGCGCGGGCGACGGACTCGCGGGCCGCCGCCGTCATCGACCGCTGTGAGGCGATGTCTCCGGAGGACCTGCAGCAGCTGCACGGCGCCCTGCGGAACCCGCGCGCGTTCGCCGCGGATCCCGGTGACTATGCCCCGGCGGAATCGTGGAGCACGGCCAGCCAGGACGTTCCGTGGTGGAATCCGGAGGCGGAGGCCCGTGTCCGGCCGGACCAGGACGCCGTCGTGATCAACGGCGTCGCGGTGGCCCGCGGCAGCCGGGTGCGCGTGCACCCGAACCGGCGCGCCGACGCCCAGGACCTGTTCTTCGGCGGACAGACCGGGCGGGTCACCAGCGTGCATTTCGACGTCGACGGCAGCACGCACGTCGGGCTCGTCCTCGAACAGGATCCGGCGGCCGATGTCCACGAGGGTTACGGCCGGTCCTTCTACTACGCGCCCGACGAACTGGAGCCGCTGGAGGGAAAGGAAAACCCGCAATGAAGGCAATAGGAATGGCCACTGTTTCCGTGCTGGCAGCGATGGCCCTTTGGGGCATCTACGTCGGGATCCGCGCAGTTCCGGACATCCGGCGGTACATGAAAGTGCGGCGAATGTGACCGCCGGCGGCGTCCTCGTGGCCGGCGTTGGGAACATCTTCCTGCACGACGACGGCTTCGGCCCCGAGGTGGCACGGCACCTCGCCGACCGTCCGCAGCCGCTGGCCCCCGGCGTCCGCGTGGTGGACTACGGCATCCGCGGCATGCATCTGGCCTACGATCTCCTGGCCGGCGTGGACACCCTGGTCCTCGTGGACACGGTCCCTGCGGACGGGAACTCGTCCCCCGGCAGCATCCGCGTGCTGCGGGTCAGCGCGGCGGACCTGGACGGCAGGGCCATGCTCGATCCCCACGGCATGGACCCGGCGGCTGTGCTGGGCCGGCTTCGGTCCATGGGCGGCAGCCTGCCGGTCACGTACGTGGTGGGCTGTGTCCCCGCAGACCTGTCCGAAGGCATCGGCCTTTCGCCGGCGGTGGCCGCTGCGGTGCCCAAGGCCGCCGCCGCCGTCGGGTCCCTACTCGGCCGGGCCTCCTCCACTCCAAGCCGGTTTTCCACTTCAAAGTAAGGCGGTGTCCGTACATGTGCCTCGGAATACCCGGCAGGGTCGTTGAACTCCTCGAGGGGTACGGCGGCCAACTGGCACTCGTCGATGTGGCCGGAGTGCAGCGGAAGATCAACATCGGGCTGCTGGATGAGGGGCCCCTGGAAACCGGCACCTGGGTCCTGATCCACATGGGCTTCGCGCTGGAACGCGTGGACGCCGCGGGCGCGGAACAGGCCATGGAAGGACTGGAGCTGATGGGCCGCCCTGCGGACACCGGTCCCGGATCCCAGCCGGCACAACCACCACAAGGAGAGCAGCATGTCACCCACGAACCAGCCTGACCCCGCCGACGAGGAAACGGTCGCCGGGAAGGGCGAAGAACAGGGCACCGCGTCGGGCGCCGCAGAGGGCACCGCACCAGGGACCGCCCGGGCCTTCGGCAGCGAACCGCCGCTGAAGGAACCCGCCCAGCCCGGAGCGGACGAAACCCCTGAAGACGCGGCACCGGCTCCGGTTGACGTCGGTGTCAGCACCACCCGCCGGGGCGAGGACGTCATCAAGGAGGAGGGCACCGAACCGGGACGCGAGCACACGGGAACCGATGATTCGCCTGCCAGCCGGCCAACCGGAGAGTCGTCCGCCCGCGATGCGACGGCCGTCAAGACCCCCGAGCATCCCGACGGTGCGGCGCCGCAGTCACCGTAACCGGCCGCCGTCGCTGTTCGCAGTGTTTGTGGCCGGGCGCTGCTGCCCGGCGCTGCTGCCCGGCGCTAGTGTTCGAGCGCTATGGCTGCGCCGCGGTGTGCGACGCCGCTGTTGGCAATCCGGAGGTGCCGCGCCGTAAAGTGCTTGAGCTGCTGCAGCTGGTGGGTGGAGAGTCGGTCGCACACCCAGTCCCAGTGCAGTGAGACGACGTCGCCCACGGCCAGCCCGGCCACGAAGCCGGTCCCGTTCACGGCGAACTTGGCTGATTCCACCACGGGCTCGCCGATGTCCAGGGCTGTCCCGTCCCACACCAGGGGCCGGGACCGCACGACGGCGTCGTCCCCGGAGATCGCGAGCACCTGCCCCCAGCGGATCCTGCACCTGTCCAGCACGTTCAGCGCGGTGGCGTGCCGGCGTTCGTCGCGGAGAAGGCCCAGCCACGGGTAGATTTCGAACACGTGGAAACTGTGGTGTGGGACCCCGCCCGCCAGCACCCCTTCCACCAGATGCGGGAACTGCCGCCCGGTGCGCGCCCGGAACCTGTCCTCCATGGAATTGCCGAGGTTGGTGATGCCGACGGTATCCAGGAGGCTGTTGCCCACCCAGTAGGCCTCCACCACGCGGGCGTCCAGCGGATCGGCGATGCCATGCGATCCGGCGATCAGTTCGAGGTAGGGCCAGGCGCCGGCAAAGCCCTTGGCAAGTTCGCGGAGCCCCTGGTCCGTGACGCCGGACTGCCCGTAGTGCAGCAGGGCGTCGCTGTCCGGCGGGCCGCAGCTGCCACGTGAATTGGGCGGATAGGCATAGCGGACGAACAACTGGGCACCATCGATAACCATCCCGTGGCCACCTTCTGCAAGGGTCCTCTGAAAGTAGCACCGGGCCCTGACGCCGACAAGGGAACGAGGCGCGGACAAGGGAACGGCGCGGGCCGGCAGGTCCGGGCAGCTGGACCGGCCCGTCCTCGAACGCAGGAGAAAGCGTTGACAGCCCTGCCCTTGAAGCGGATGCTGTGAAGACCCACGCGCAGGGAGTCAACGATGACAGCTGCAGACCTAAACCGCCGCGCCGCCCTACAGGTGTTTGTTGCGGGCGGTTCCGCCGCCCTGCTGGCCGGATGCGGCGCATCCGGCAACGCCCCGCCGTCGTCCCCTCCCGGCAGCACCAACAGCATCAGCCTCACGGACCAGCGCGGCAAGACCCTGTCCTTTGACCGGCCGGTGGCCCGGGTGGTGACCATCCCGATGCCCTCGGCGTCCCTGCTGGTCGCCGTCGACCGCAGCGCCGACCATCTCGCGGCCATGCACAACGCCTCCTGGGTGGCCATGCACGACGGCATCATGAGCTCCATGTTTCCCGCCGCCCTGGACCTCCCGCACGATATCGCCACCCAGGACTTCACCGCCAACGTTGAAAGTATCCGGGCCCTCAACCCGGACGTGGTGGTCCAATGGTCGGACGCGCAGCTCATCGAGCCCCTGGAGAAGGCGGGGCTTCAGGTTCTGGGGCTGAAGAACTCCGGCACGCAGGAGGATGTGGACGCCTGGGTTGCCATGTTCGCCGCGATGCTCGGCAAGCCGGAGCGTGCCGCCGAGCTCAAGACCCGGAGCGACCGGGAGCTTGCCGAGGTCAAGTCCCTCGCCGCCGGGCGCGCGTCCAAGGGCCCGAGCATCCTGTACTTCAACCGCTTCACCGGCGGGCTCAAGGTGGCCGGTGCCAACAGCTACAACGACTTCTACATCAAGCTGGTGGGCGGCTCCAACCCGCCAACGGGCAAGGACCCGCTGACCGGTTCCGGGATGGTGGGCGTGGACATCGAGCAGGTCCTGCGCTGGGACCCCGAGGTCATCCTGCTGGGTAACTTCGACGCCGCCATGCCGCAGGACATCTACTCGGACCCGGTGTGGCAGAACGTTGCTGCGGTCCGCTCGAAGCGCGTGTACAAGGTACCGCTGGGCGGCTACCGCTGGGATCCACCCGGGCAGGAGTCGGCGCTGATGTGGCACTGGCTGGGCGACATCGCCTTCCCGCAGCAAAGGTCGGCGGTGCGGAGCAAGGCGTCCGAATACTTCAGGTTCCTGTACAACCACGAACTCACCGGCGATGAGCTGGACAAGATTCTCCGGACCGCAGAGAACGGGCAGTCCGCCAACTACCGGCAGTTCAATGCTTGATGAGGCGGGCTCCCCGCGGCTGGGCAGGCGGCTGCGCCCGGCACTGCCACCGGCGCAGCCGGCACTGCCACGGGCGGGCCCGGCTGCCGGCCCGGGCGGCGCTGAAGAGCGGCAGGCACTGGAACACAGGCTTGGGAAACGGGAGGCGGGAGAACGACGGCGGGAACCCGCCGTCGTCGTTCCCGTTGCCCTCAGTGCCTGCTTCCTTATCGCCGTGGCGGTGCTGGCGCTGGCGGTGGGTCGCTACAGCGTGCCGCTGGACCACGTGGTCCAGATCCTGGCCGCACAGCTCGCCCCGGTCCCGGTTCAGGCCAGCGGCACCGAACAGAACGTGGTGCTGCTGGTCCGGCTGCCGCGGATCCTGCTCGCCTTGCTGGTGGGCGGCGGCCTGGCGATTGGCGGCGCAGCGCTGCAGGCCATTTTCCGCAATCCCCTCGTCAGCCCCGAGATCATCGGTGTGTCTGCCGGCGCATCCTTCGGCGGAGCCCTGGCGCTGCTGCTCGGGCTGGGTCCGCTCCTCCTGGTGGGCGGCTCCTTCGTGTGCGGGCTGCTGGCACTCGGGACCCTGTTCCTGATCACCTCGGGCCGTGCCGGGACGCCGATGCTCATGATCGTGCTCGGCGGCGTGGTCACCGGGTCCTTCTTTTCAGCCCTGGTGGCCCTGGTGACCTACATTGCGGACCCCAACACCACGCTGCCCGCTATCGTCTTCTGGCTCCTGGGCAGCGTATCCACGGCAACCTTTGCCAAAGTGGCGGTGGCCCTGATCCCCGTCCTTGGCGGGGCCGCGGTCCTCGTGGCCCTGCGCTGGCGGATCAACGTGCTGTCCCTCGGCGACGAGGACGCGGCCGCCCTGGGCGTGCGCCCGCGCCCGCTCCGCTGGGTGGTGCTCGTGGCGGTGGCGCTCATCGTGGCCGGCGCGGTGGCAGTCAGCGGGGCCGTCAGCTGGGTGGGCCTGGTGATCCCGCACCTGGCCCGGATGTGGGTGGGGCCGGACCACCGTGTCCTCCTGCCCGTCTCTTTCCTGCTTGGCGGCGCCTACATCGTTCTGGTGGACACCATCGCCCGCACGGCCACCGCCGGGGAGATCCCACTCGGCGTCCTCACGGCCCTGATCGGCGCGCCCGTGTTCTTCCTGCTCCTGCGCCGGAACCGCGAGAAGGTCTGGGACAGTGCTTGAACTCGACGCCGTGGGCTTCGGCTACTCGCCCCGGGACTGGGTGTTCCGCGGCGTCAGCTTCCGCGTGCCGCCGGGGACCGCCACCGCCGTGCTGGGTCCCAACGGCAGCGGCAAGACCACGCTGGTGCGCTGTGCCGCCGGGTTGCTGGACCCGCAGGAGGGAACGGTCCGGCGGAGTGAGAGCGCCGGCTACGTCCCGCAGGCCCTCGGCAGCGCCTTCGCCTACCGGGCGCTGGACATGGTCCTGATGGGGCGGGCGCGGCACGTTGGCGTGTTCCGGACACCCGGGCCATCCGACCACAACGCAGCCCTGGAGGCGATGGAGCGGGTGGGCGCGGCCGGGCTGCGGGACCGGCGTTTCCCCACCCTCAGCGGGGGCGAGCAGCAGCTCATCCTCATCGCCCGGGCGATCGCCGCCGGCTCGCCCATCCTGGTGCTGGACGAGCCCGCCACCGGCCTGGACCTGAAGAACCAGGCACGCGTCCTGACGCTGCTGCGCGAACTGATGGCCGACGGCATGGCACTGCTCCTCAGCACGCACCATCCCGACCACGCCCTGCACCTTGCCGACCGGGTGGTCCTGCTGGGCCGCTCGGGCGTCCGGACCGGACACGCTGCGGAACTCCTGACCGACGCCGAGCTGTCCGCCCTCTACGGCGTGCGCGTGAGCACCGTCGCGTACTCCGACGTCGGCGACGGCGTCCCCAGCACGACGCCCCGCCGGACCATCGTGGTGCACTACGGCAACTGACGCGTCCTCACCTTTCGCAACAATTCCATCAACCCTTCCTCAGTTCCCGTCGCTTCAGGCCAAACCCTCCCGCACCGGGTGAGGACGCGTTAGGAAGGAACCGACGAAAGGTGAGGAAGCGTCCGGGGCGGTAGGGGCTACCCGGTGTTGCGGAGGCCGGCTGCCACACCGTTGACGGTGATGAGCATGGCCCGCTGCAGGCGCTCGTCGATCTCCCCTGCGGAAATGCTGGCACCTTCTGCCCGCACGCGGCGGAGCAGTTCCACCTGGAGGTAGCTGATCGGGTCGAGGTACTGGTCGCGGATTTCGAGGGACCGCTTGAGCGTGGGCTGTGCGTCCAGCAGCAGGTTCTCGCCGGTGAGGTTCTGGATCTCGGAGACGGTGAGTTCGTACTCTTCGCGGATGGCGCGGAAAAGATGGTGCAGTTCCGCCGGGACCAGGGTGTCCACGTAGTATCCGGCGATCTCCATGTCCGTCTTGGCGAGGGTCATTTCCACGTTGGACAGCACGGAGCGGAAGAAGTGCCAGCCGTGCATCATCTCCACGAGCTGGGCGGAGTTCCCGGCTTCCCGTGCCGCCTTCAGCCCGGAGCCGACGCCGAACCAGCCGGGAACGATCTGCCGTGACTGGGTCCAGCCGAACACCCACGGGATGGCACGCAGGCCACCAAGCCCGGCGCCGGAATCCGGGCGCTTTGACGGGCGGGAACCGATGTTCAGCGATCCGAGCTGCTCCACCGGCGTCGAGGCCAGGAAGTACGCCGGCAGGTCCGGGTGGTCGATGAGGCTGCGGTAGCGGGCGAAGGCGGCGTCGGAGATGGTCTCCATGACGTGCCCGAACCGCTCGCGCTGGTCGTCCGAGGTGCGCGGCGTGCGGTGCAGCGCAGATCCCTGCAGCACGGCCGCGAGGGACAGCTCCAGGTTTTCCCGGGCAAGTTCCGGCAGGGAGTACTTGTCCGAGATGACCTCGCCCTGTTCGGTGAACTTGATTTCGCCCTCGAGGACACCGTTAGGCTGCGCCATGATGGCGTCGTAGGTGGGTCCGCCGCCGCGGCCCACGGAACCGCCGCGGCCGTGGAACAGCCGCACGCGGACGCCATGCTTGGAGGCGATGTCGCGAAGCTTCCTCTGCGTCTTGTGGATTTCCCACTGGCTCGTCATCACGCCGGATTCCTTGTTGGAGTCCGAGTAGCCGAGCATGACTTCCTGGACATCCCCGCGCAGCCGGACCAGCTCGCGGTAGGACGGGTCGGACAGCAGCTGGTCAACGATCTCCGCCGAGGCGCGCAGCTCCTCGACGGTCTCCAGTAGCGGCGCGAAGCCGATCTTGGCGTACGGAGCGTCGCCGAAGATACTGACCAGGCCGGCCTCGCGCGCCAGCACCGCGGCAGCCAGGACATCGTCAGCGCCGCGGGTCATGGAGATGATGTAGGTTTCGATCACGTCCGGGCCGTACGTGCGCAGGGCGCGGCGGATCTCCCGGAAGACGTCATACGTGCCGTCAGCGGCGCCGTCGAGCTTGATCGGGTGGCCGGACAGCGGACGGCGGGACGCGAGCTCGGCGCTCAGGACCTCGAGGCGCTCGTCCCGGGTCAGTTCGGCGTACCGGATGCCGGGACCGCCGAGGCGGTCCATGAGCTGGCCGACCGCGTCGTGGTGGTGGTCGGCGTGCTCGCGGATGTCGAGGGTGGCCAGGTGGAGGCCGAAGGAGGCGATGGCGCGGCGGACACGTGCCAGCGCGCCGTCCGCGGCAAGGGACGCCGAGTGGTTGCGCAGGGACAGTTCCAGCAGTTCGAGTTCGGCGATGAGCTCCTCCGTGGAGGTGTAGTTACGCCCCGGCTGGTGCTTGGACCCCGCAGCCACCCGCTTGCCGGTGTTGATGAGCTTGGCCTTGATGCAGGTCAGTTTCAGCCGGTAGGGCTCCTGGGCATTGAGTTCCAGGATGCGGCGGTCCAGGCCCGGCAGCTTCGCGAGGTCGGCGTCGATCGAATCGAGGAGCGCCTGGTCGGCGCCGGCGAGGGCCGTGGAGTTGGACAGGACGGAGATGAGCTCGTCGATCATGGCAATGCTGATCCGGACCGCATGCTGGTTCTGCAGCTGCAAAATCTCGTGCGTGACGGCGGCAGTGACGTTGGGGTTGCCGTCACGGTCACCGCCGATCCAGGAGCCGAACCGGATCGGGGCGTTCTGGGCCGGCAACGCGACGCCGTGCTCGCCGAGGAGTTCCGAGAAATCCGTCAGCATCTCCGGCAGCGCATCCGTCAGGATGCTGTCGAGGTAGTAGATGGCGTTGCGGGCCTCGTCCACCGGCGTGGGCCGGACCTGGCGCAGCTCGTCCGTCTGCCACATCTGGTCGATCATCTCCGACAGCTGCCGGTCCTGCCGGCGCCGGGCGCTGGTGCCCTCCTCGGTGGGCTGGGCCAGCACGTCCGAGAGCTTGCGGATCTTGTCCAGCACGGAGCGGCGGGACGCCTCGGTGGGGTGCGCGGTGAAGATGGGCCGCACGTCCAGCTCGTTGACCACTTCCTGCAGCACCGCCGGACCGGCCTGCCGCGCAATGTCCTCGACGGCCTTGGCCAGCCAGCCGTCCTTCTCCTGCCGGGTGCGCAGCCCGCGGACGCGGTGGACCTGTTCGGCGGCGTTGGCGAGGTGGAAGTAGAAGGCGAAGGCGCGGACCAGGTCGGTCGCCTGCTCGAGCGGCAGGGAGGCGAGCAGCTCACGGACCTGGGCAACGACGTCGTGCGCGCTCCACGGGCCGGTGGCCTCCGCCCCGCCCCGGGCGGCCTCCTTGGATTCTTTGGTCAGCAGGCGCACCTGCTCCACCAGGTCGAGGAGCTCGGGGCCGTGCTGGCGGACCAGGGATTCGCCCAGCAGGGTGGAGACCCGGCGTACGTCGGCGCGGAGTTCGGCGGCGAGATCTGTTTCTGAATTCATTGCAGTGTCAGCCATGGAAACTATCTTTCGAGTGTTCGACTTTGGCTCGTACACTGCGCTGGATACTGTGAGCCCGGTTACTGTTCCTATGGGATGTTACCCGCAGCCGGCCGGAGCCCGGGAATATGTCTCAGATGCTGTCAGGACCTTGAACTGGAACGGCCGGTGCCTGTAGAGGGGCCGCGGGCAACCGGATCCGGCCCGAATACGGACCGTTCGCCTCCGGTCCGGGACCGGCGCTGGGCGCTTCATGCCGCTTTCGTTTCTGTTCCTCCCGCGCCGCCAGCGCCTCCGAATGCGTCGGGGTGCCGGTGGCCGGATCGAACCCCGCCAGGGCGCTTCCCAGCGTTCCCGCAGCGCCTTTCGGATCGACGCCGCGCTTCTGTACGGCCATCCCCGCGAGGGTCAGCGTCGACACGATGGCAACGCAAACCAGCACCGTCAGAACAATGTCCAAGGCCATACCCCAAGGCTACGCCTGCCGCCGCCCGGGGTTGACCCCTAAGCTGGCCAGATTGGCATACACCGTTGGAGGACACATGAGCACCGCAGCAGACGCCCAGCTGGAGCGCTGGCTCCGCTTCCGCAAAGGCCGCAACACCGCACTCGCTGCCGAACACGGCTGGCTCACGCTCACGTCGTTCCAGTGGCTGGAAAGCCAGCCCGCCGCCGTGGACCTCGTCCCCGGGCTGTGGTCAGCGGACGGCACGACGGCGACGCTCACCGCCGCGGCGTCCGACGGGCTGACGCTCGTGGAGACCGGGAAGCCGGTGGACGGGGCAGTCAGTGCGCGGCTCGCCAATGAGGAGTCGCTCATGTGGGTGCAGTTCGGCGGCGCGGACGGTCGGCAGGTTGTGGTGGAGCTGGCGATGCGTGCGGACAGGTATGCGGTCCGCACCCGGGACTCCGCGTCGCCGGTGTTCACCGAGTTCGACGGCGTGCCCACCTTCGATTACCGGCCCGACCTTGCGGTGGAGGCCAGGTTCGAGGCCTACCCGGAACCTGTGGACGTGCCCATTTCCACGGCCAATCCGCTGGTGGACGGGGTGCACCGCACCGTCGGCGAACTGGTGTTCCGGCTGCCGGGCAAGGACCACGAGTACCGGCTCCATGCCGAGGAGGAGAAGCTCGGCGCCCTGACAATCACGTTCCACGACGAGACGAACGGCGACACGACTGACGAATGGCGCAAGGTGTCCACGGCGCGCCCGCGGCCGGACGGCTCCGTGGTTTTGGACTTCAACCGCGCCATCAACTACCCCAGCGCCTTCACGCCCTACGGAACGTGCCCCATGCCGGTGAAAAACAACAGCCTGGACGCCCGCATCGAGGCCGGGGAGAAGCAGCCCACCTCCTGAGGCTCCTCTTTAGCGCGAACCTTCAACTCGCCCGTCCAGCGCGCCGGGGAATGAAGCCACCTAGACGATCGCGGAGACCCCTGTGACTGCACGGCCCACGATCAGCGTGTTGATCTCGTACGAGCCCTCGTAGGTGTAGATGGCCTCGGCGTCGGCGAAGATCTTGGCCATCCCGTAGTCCGTGACGATGCCGTTCCCGCCCAAAATGGACCGTCCCATCGCCACTGTTTCGCGCATCCTCGCCGAGGTGTACGACTTAGCCAGCGCCACCTGCGCCATGCCGACGCCCTGCTCATGCAGCTGCCCGCTCTCATGCAGCTGCCCGGCCTCCTGCAGCTGCGCGATCCGGGCCATCATGCCCATACTCGCCACGGCATTGCCCAGCATGGACACCAGCTGCTGCTGGATGAGCTGGAACCTCGCCAGCGGCCGGCCGAACTGCTGGCGTTCGACGGCGTATTGCCGGGCGACGTCGAACGCCGCCAGCTGCTGCCCCACGGCCTGCCACGCGACCATAATGCGTGATCCGCGGAGCAGTTCGTTTGTGTCGTCGAAACTGCTGATGCCCGCAAATCGGTCCGCCTCGGCAACCCGCACGTTATCGAAAACGATGTCGGCGTTCTGCACGGTGCGCAGCGCGATTTTGTTCTCAATCCGGCTGCGGCCCACTCCGGGCAGGCTGGCGTCCACGATGAAGCCACGGACCGCGCCGTCAGCCTCGTCCCGCGCCCACACCAGCATGTAGTCGCAGAACGTCCCGTTGCCGATCCACCGCTTGGCGCCGTTGAGCACCCAACAGTCCCCGCCGCCGTCGGCCTCGCCGGTACGGCCCGATACCCGGCGCGCCCGCGTCTCCATGCCGCCGGCGACGTCCGAGCCGTGGTCCGGTTCGGTCAGGGCAAACGCGCCCGTGGTCCTCAGGTTCGAGGCGTCGTTGAGGTACCGGTTCCGCTGGTCCTCGGAGCCAAACCGGTAGAGCGACTCGACGAAGAGGTCGTGGTGGACCAGGAAAAACGTGGCGATCGACGTGTCCACGCGCGTCATCTCCGCGATCACCAGCCCGGCGAACAGGTGGCTGTAGCCGCGCTGGGCGGGGGTGCTCAGCTCCAGGGCGGCCAGCTTGGGCAGGATGTGCGCCGGAAATTCGGCCTTGTTCCACCAGTCCCCCGCGAACGGCGCGATCTCCGCGGCCAGGAACTCCCGCAGTTCGCCCAGCTTGCGCTGTTCGGAGGCGCTGAGCAGGGACTCGTAGCCGAAAAAGTCGGCGGTGGGCAGGGTGTCGACGGCGGATATCGCCCGGGTGGCCCCGCCCGGTTTGGTTCCGGTCACTTCGGTGGAGGGAAGTCCAGTTCCGGTCACTTCGGGCCCATCCGGATGGCGCCGTCGAGGCGGATTGTTTCGCCGTTGAGCATGGCGTTCTCTACGATGTGCGCGGCGAGGTTTGCATACTCGGCGGGCCGCCCCAGCCGGGACGGGTGCGGCACCTGCCGGCCCAGTGACTCCTGCGCCTCCTGCGGCAGTCCGGCCATCATCGGGGTCTCGAAAATTCCGGGCGCAATGGTCACCACGCGGATGAGGGACCGGGCGAGTTCGCGGGCCAGGGGCAGGGTCATGGCGGCCACTCCGCCCTTGGATGCAGCGTAGGCAGGCTGGCCGATCTGCCCGTCGAACGCGGCCACCGAGGCGGTGTTGATGATCACGCCGCGTTCCTCTCCGCCGAGCTCGGTGACAGCAGGCTCGGTGGCGGCCATCGCAGCGGCGGCCAGCCGGACCACGTTGAAGGTCCCCACCAGGTTGATCTGGATGACACGGTGGAAGGTCTCCAGCGGCAGCACGCCGTCGCGCCCCAGGACCTTGCCCGGCGTGGCGATGCCGGCGCAGTTCACCACGATCCGCAGTGGCCCCAGCCCGACGGCGGCGTCCACAGCGGCCTGCACCTGGTCCTCGCTGGTCACATCCGCCGGAACGAAAACCGCTTTGGGGGCTGCCACGTCGCGGCCTGAAACGGTGCCTGCAGGGTTCTGCGGGCCGGCAGCATTCAGCTCGTCGGCGTATGCGGCGCCGGCCGAGGTGCCGAGGTCGGCGAGAACCACAGAGGCGCCGGCGTCGAACAGCCGCCGGGCCGTGGCGGCGCCCAGGCCGGATGCACCGCCCGTGATGAGCGCGACGGAACCCTCGATTTCCATACATCCTCCTTGATGCGGAACCGGTCGATGCGGGTCCGGATCCCGGCCGCGAACGTTAGTTAGTGAATGTTAACTGAAATGGGCGCCGTATGCACCCCGCACCACCAACCCCGCGCCGCCCGGTTCGTCCCCCCAGCTTGCCGCACTGGCCGATTGCCACACTGGCGGATTGCCAGGAGGGCGGTTCGCTAGGCTGGCCGAATGATCCAGCCAGATGCCGACGCCACCCCGAATGCCACCCCCGCCCCCGCAATGGCCTGGGCAGAGCGGGCCGACGAGGCCGCACGGTCGGTGACCCATCTGTTCGGCCAGCGGCTGTTCTTCCTGCCTGGGACGCACATCGCAGCCACCGTCCGCCCCTCCGGCCGCATCGAAAACCTCCGCCGCCCGTGGCACTACTGGTGGCAGGCGCATTACTTGGACTGCCTCGTGGACGCGGGTTTTCGCGAACTCGGGAGGGCAGGGCGGCCGCCGGAAAAGTTCGACGGCGGCACCCGGCCCAGCGCCGGCCAGCTCGCCTCGCGGCTGGTCACCGGCATCCGGCTGCGGAATTTCCTGACGTTCGTCAACCATTACTACGACGACATGGCCTGGCTGGCCCTGTCCACACTCCGCCTGGAGCGGCTCGCCGAGGAGAGCCGCCGGCCCAGCACCCGGCGGCAGGAAAAGATCCGCAAGAGCCTGACGCTGCAGTTCGACTCGGCCTCCACCGACGACCTGGGCGGCGGCACGTTCTGGAGCACCAAGCGGGACTTCAAGAACACCCCGGCCACGGCACCGGTGGCGCTCTACTATGCCCGCACGGGCAACACCGCCAAGGCGCAGGCGCTGCTCGACTGGCTGGACGCGCGGCTGTTCGACCCCACGCGCGGGCTCTACCTGGACGGCATCCGAATTCGCAGCACCGGGGAGACCACGCTGGAGGAGGCGATCTACACCTACAACCAGGGGCCCGTCCTCGGCGCCCTGCTGGAACTCGGCGGCGCCGCCAATCTGGAACGCGCTTCCACCGTGGTCCGCGCCGTGGCCGCGCACCTGACCCTGCCAGGCACCACCGGCAACGCCACCGGCAGTCCCGCGCCAAGCCTGGTCCTCGGGTGCGACGGCACCGGCGATGGCGGACTGTTCACCGGCATCCTCACCCGCTACCTGACGCTGGCCGCCAACGATCGGCGGCTGCCGCAGGACGTCCGGACCAGCGCAGCAGGGATGGTCACCGACACTGCCATGGCGCTCTGGGCCGGCCGCCGGCCGATCGCTGCAGGCGAACGGCTCGCCCGGCACGGCCGGGCCGGTGAACCGGTGTTCTCCTTCGAACCCCGACGGCCGGCGGGCGACACATATCCGCCGGGCGCCGCCGTCGAACTTTCCACCCAGCTGCAGGCCTGGATGGCCCTGGAGGCGGCGGCGTCAGTGGCAGCGGCGTCAGCAACAGCGGACTCCGGGTTAGGTGCCAATTAGGGCACGCAACAGTGTCGTAATTGATGTGATCCTCATCACTTAAGGCCTTTGTCGCTTGGTGCTTAGGTTTGGCTAACCTACAGTTTTTCGAGTGAGCTTCACCTAACTTCCCCAGCTCACAAAGGGCCTGGCCCACGAGACTTTTGCAGAAAGAAGCACCCCGATGAAGATCCGCATTAACGCGCTGGCCGGCATCGCGATCGCCGCCACCGCAGCCCTCGGCCTCTCGGCCTGCGGCTCCAGCACCTCCCCCGCCGCCACGTCCTCGGCTGACGCCTCCAAGGGCGAGATCACGGTCTACAACGCCCAGCACGAAAGCCTCACCAAGGAATGGGCGGACGCTTTCACCGCGGAAACCGGCATCAAGGTGACGCTCCGCCAGGGCGACGACACCGAGATGTCCAACCAGATCGTCCAGGAAGGCGCAGCCTCGCCGGCGGACGTCTTCCTCACCGAGAACTCCCCCGCAATGGCGCAGGTGGAGAACGCCGGCCTGTTCGCCGACGTTGCCAAGGACACGGTTGCCCAGGTTCCGGCGGAGTTCCGCCCCAGCACCAACAAGTGGACCGGCATTGCCGCCCGCTCCACCGTCCTGGTTTACGACAAGAACAAGATCTCCGAGGACAAGCTGCCGAAGTCCATGCTGGACCTGGCAAAGCCGGAGTGGAAGGGCAAATGGGCAGCCTCCCCGAGCGGCGCCGACTTCCAGGCCATCGTCTCCGCCCTCGTTGAGCTCAAGGGCGAGGCCGCTGCCGAGGCTTGGCTGAAGGGCATGAAGGAAAACTTCACCGCCTACAAGGGCAACAGCACCGCCATGAAGGCAGTGAACGCCGGCGAGGTTGATGCCGCGCTGATCTACCACTACTACTACTACGGCGACCAGGCGAAGACCGGTGAGAACTCCAAGAACGTCACGCCGTACTACTTCAAGAACCAGGACCCGGGCGCGTTCCTGTCCGTCTCCGGAGGCGGCGTGCTGAAGTCCTCGAAGAACGCCGAGAACGCCCAGGCCTTCCTGAAGTTCATCACTGGCAAGAAGGGCCAGGAAGTCCTGCAGAAGGGCACGTCCTTCGAATACGCCATCGCCTCGGGCGTCCCCGCCAGCGAGAAGCTGGTTCCCATCAAGGAACTTCAGGCTCCCACCGTGGACCCCGCCAAGCTGAACTCCGAGAAGGTCACGGAGCTGATGACCAAGGCAGGACTGCTCTAATTCTGTGACCACGCAAGTATCGGCGCCGGAGACATCCGGAAGCACGACGACGGCGGGCCGGGGCAAGCGCCCCCGCCCGCCTTTCGGCGTTTCCGCGGTAGGCGTCATGGCGGTGCTGATCGCCCTGTTCGCACTCGTCCCCCTCGGCTACGTCGCGGTAATGACCGTGGCCACGGGCTGGGACACCGCCCTTGAACTGATCGTTCGCCCGCGCGTCGGCGAACTGCTGCTCAACACCGTGCTCCTGATTGTGCTCACCGTGCCGCTCTGCCTCATCCTGGGCGTGGGCGGTGCGTGGCTCGTGGAACGCACCACGCTGCGGGGCCAGAAGGTGTGGGCCGTGCTGCTCGCCGCGCCGCTGGCCATCCCTGCCTTCGTCAACAGCTATGCGTGGGTTTCCGCTGTGCCGTCCCTGCACGGGCTGTTTTCCGGCGTGCTCATCGCCACGCTCTCCTACTTCCCGCTGGTCTACATTCCCGCCGCTGCGACGCTGAGCCGGCTGGATCCCGCCGTGGAGCAGTCGGCTGCGTCCCTCGGCCTGGGGGCCTGGCGGGCGTTTTTCCGTGTGGTCCTGCCGCAGCTCCGAATCGCGATGACTGGCGGCGGGCTGCTGGTGGCGCTCCACCTGCTGGCCGAGTACGGCGCCTTCGCGATGATCCGCTTCGACACGTTCACCACGGCCATCATGGTGCAGTACCAGTCCACGTTCAACGGCGCCGCAGGCACCATGCTGGCCAGCGTGCTCGTGTTCTTTTGCCTCCTCCTGCTGCTGGTGGAGGTGCGCAGCCGCGGCACCGCCCGGTACGCCCGCGTGGGCTCCGGCGCGCAGGCCAAGGCCCTGCGCCTGCCCCTGCACACCTACCAGGTACCGGCCCAGCTGGCCCTGCTCGGCCTGACCCTGCTTGCCTTCGGGCTGCCGCTGCTGTTCGTGCTGCGCTGGATCATCGCCGGCGGTGCTGACATCTGGGCGGCTGACGAATTCGTTCCGGCGCTGTGGCAGACCCTGCTGTACGGGCTGGCCGGCGCCGCGGCCACCACCGTTGTCGCCTTCCCCATGGCGTACCTGGCCGTCCGGCATGCCAGCTGGTTCAGCAAGGCCCTCGAACTGTCCAACTACGTCACCAGCTCCATGCCGGGCATCGTGGTGGCCCTGGCCTTCGTCACCGTCAGCATCCGGCTGGTCCCCGGCGTCTACCAGACGGCCGGCGTCCTGGTGGCCGCCTACATCCTCCTGTTCCTGCCGCGCGCGCTGGTCAACATCCGCGCCGGCCTGGCCCAGGCACCCAAGGAGCTGGATGAGGCGGCCCAGGCCCTGGGCACGCCTCCGCTGCTGTCCTTCATCCGCGTGACGCTCCGGCTCACCGCCCCCGCTGCGGCCGGCGGGGCGGCGCTCGTCTTCCTCGGCATCGCGAACGAGCTGACCGCCACGCTGCTGCTCTCCCCCAACGGGACCCGGACCCTGGCCACCGAGTTCTGGAGCAAGAGCAGCGAAATCGACTACGCCGGCGCCGCGCCGTACGCCCTGCTCATGATCGTGATTTCGGCGCCCATGACCTATTTGCTCTTCCAGCAGTCCAAGAAAGTAGCGGGACAGTGACCGAACAATCCCCGTCCAGGCTTCCGGAACCGCGGATCTCACGGTCCGTGGCGCCAAGCACCAACAGCCACCTGGAGATCGAGGCCGTCACCAAGAACTTCGGCTCGCAGGCCGTCCTCAAGGGCGTGAACCTGTCCGTCGCCAAGGGCGGAACCACCGCGATCGTGGGCCCCTCGGGTTCGGGCAAGACCACCCTGCTCCGGCTGATAGCCGGCTTTGAACACCCGGGCACCGGCAGCATCTCGCTGAACGGTTCCCCGGTGGCGGGCGACGGCGTGTGGAAGCCGGCGCACAAGCGCCACGTCGGCTACGTGGCCCAGGACGGCGCCCTGTTCCCGCACCTGACCGTGGGGCAGAACATCGCGTTCGGGCTCAGTGCGGCAAAGCTCGACGGCGGCCGGCGCGCGGTTAACACGCGGGTCAACGAACTCCTCGAGATGGTGTCGCTGGACACGGCCATGGCCAAGCGCCGCCCGCACCAGCTCTCCGGCGGGCAGCAGCAGCGAGTCGCCCTGGCGCGGGCGCTGGCCCGGGAACCCGAGCTCATGCTGCTGGACGAGCCGTTCTCCGCCCTGGACGCCGGACTCCGGGTGGCCACCAGGCGGGCGGTGGCCAAGGTTCTCAACGAGGCCGGGGTGACCACCATCCTGGTCACCCACGACCAGGCCGAGGCGCTGTCCTTCGCGGACCAGGTGGCCGTCATGCGGGGCGGCAAGCTGGCGCAGATCGGCAACCCGTTCGTGGTCTACACCCGGCCGGCGGACCGTGCCACGGCCGAATTCCTGGGCGACGCCGTGATCCTCGATGCGTGGATGGAGGGCTCACTGGCCACCTGCTCGCTGGGCGGGATCCCCGTCCGCCGACCGCCGGCGCAGGGCCGCGTCCAGCTCATGCTGCGTCCGGAGCAGATTCGCATTGCCGAGGACGGGCCCATCCGCGGCGTGGTGGTGGATACCGACTACTTCGGCCCCGAGACCACCGTGCGGCTCAAGCTCGCCGTGCCGCCCAAGCTGGCCGGCGCCATGCCCGACCACCGCTATCCCGGCGGCGGTGAGGTGATCACCATCCGGCACTGGAACGCGTCCATCGCCCAGCCCGGCACCGAACTCTGCCTGCGCGTGGTGGGCGAAGCCGTGGCGTTCCCGCTCGAGTCCGCCTGACGTTGGGCTTAGTCTGGACCTGCGCCACTTGGCGCGCCGCCCAGTCTGGCGCGCCGCCGCGCCTGAATTCGTCCGTCCCGGCGTGTCTAGCGGGCCGCCAGCACCGTGGCCAGCGGGGTGTACCTGAACGACTTCAGCGTCAGCTTCCCGCCGGCACTGGCGGCGCTGACCGCCGGCTGCCCGGACCGCGGCAGCACCACCGACGTCAGGGTCTGCTCGCCGCCGTTCACGAAGACCTCCACTGAGGAGTAGTCCACGAAGACGGTCAGGTTCACGCTGCCACTGTGGGGCGGACTCTGGGCGCTCCTCCGCTCGGTAAAGAGCGGGCCCAGGGCCTCCGCGCCGGGCACCACCGCCGCCCGGCTCACCCATGCCGTGCTTTCCTCGAAGTTGTAGCCCACCGTGGCGTAGTCCGCGCCGCCGCTGCCCAGTTTCAGCAGGGCTTCCGTGCCGTCGTCGCCCGGTGCACGTTCCAGGGTCAAATCCAGCCGGTAGGCGCCGCCTGCGGGCGCGGGAAGCTCGCCGGCGCCCCCCGGGGTGAGCGCCTGGCTGCCTGCCGTCTTGGCTTCGCCGTCCAGCGCGGACAGGGCCGGAGTGGGGGTGGAGACCAGCGTAGGCCGGCCCTGCACAGTCTTCAGCCGGATGTCCCGCACGATCGAGTCGGCGCCGCCCTGCCAGTCGGTAGTGGGCAACTGCCGGGCATACGTCCAGTTGTTCATCCAGCCGATCGCGTGGCGGGACGCCATGCGATCGTTCTCCGGGAGGCGGGGATCGTCCCAGGTGACGGCGGCATAGAAGTCGGCGCCGGCGTCGAGCCACTGGTGTTTGTCATTGGACGGTATGAACCGGGTTCCGTCAAAGGTCCCGGTCCAGTAGGTCACGCCGGTGGTCCGGCCTTCCGCGGTGCCGTTCGCGCTGGCGGCCAGGACCCAGATGCGTTCGGCGGGGTCGCCGTCGAGGTCCAACTGGAAGAGGTCGGGGCATTCGAGGATTCCGAGGCCCTTCCGCTCGAACCCGGACACGTGGCGCCAGTCCTTGAGGTCCTGTGAGGTGTAGAGGCCGATCTTCTCCCCCTCGGCCAACGCCATGACCCACTGTCCGCGGGCCTCGTCACGGATGATTTTGGGGTCGCGCCAGTGCTGAACGCCGGGGTTCTCCATGACCGGGTTCCCGTCCGCGGCCTTGAACGTGTAGCCCTTGTCCGTGGAGTAGAACAGGGACTGCCGCTGCACGCCTTTGTCCTGCTGGGTCATGACGGCGACGACGGCACCCTTGCCGAAGCCAGCGGTGTTGTCCTGGTCCACCACGGCGCTGCCGGTCTCAATGTCCCCGAGCCCGTTCTTGAACTTCTCGATGGCGACACCCTCGTCCTTCCAGTGCACCAGGTCGGTGCTGGTGACGTGGAACCATTCGGTGCCGTTCCCCTCGGGGTGGTCCGCGTTGTAGAGGTAGTAGTAGTGCCACACCCCGTCCAGCAGGAACGGACGCTGCGGATCGTTCATCCACTCCTTGGCGGGCGTGAGGTGGTAGGAAGGCCGGAACTGCGAGGCGCCCTCCGGCCTGCTGAACGACTTCGGGGCGTCGCTTTGGGCTGGCTGGGTCCCGCTGCGTTGGGGCCCGGCGCCGCCCTGCGTTCCGCCGTCGCCCGAACGCCCCGCCAGGCCGATCACCGCAGCCGCGGCCAGCACCAGAGCCAGGACCACTGCCGCCGCAATCCACCGTCCGCGTGGGCTTAGCGTGCGTAGGGAATACCGCTGCATGTCCGCCGTTCGTGTTGGGAGTTGGCACCAATTTTAGCGCGGGCGCCCCGCTGATCGAGCTTGTCGAGATCAAGCCGTCCGGGTTTCGGCGGGCTCACCCAGCGGGATTCTGGACCGGGCGTTTCTTCTGCGGATACGGCGTCTCGCCGCGGGCCAGCATCTCGACAAATCCGGCGATCTTGCGCTCCCGGGTGGAGGCCTGCTTGACCGAATTGGTCCGGTAGATCAGCGCGTACCGGTTCACCGAGGTCAGCACATCGAACATGGCCTGCGCCTCGGGCACGGCGGCGATGGCGGCGGCCAGATCCGCCGGGACCTCCGCCGTCGCCTGTCCGGAATAAGCGGCCTCCCAGCGGCCGTCCGCCTTGGCGGCGTCGACGGCGGCACGGCCCGGATCTGTCATCTTCCCTTCCGCCTCAAGGCGGGCCACGTGGCCCACGTTCCGCGCCGACCAGGGGCTCTTGGCACCCCGCCGGGTCATGCGCTGGAGGTAGCTGTCGCCGTCGCGCTTCTTGACCTGGCCGTCGATCCAGCCGAAGCACAGCGCCTCGTCCAGGGCGGCGTCGTAGTCGAGTTCGGTGACGTTGCCGCCCTTCTTGTGCAGGACCAGCCAGACGCCGGGGCTGTCGCCGTGGTGGGATTCCAGCCACGTCCGCCACGCGGCGGCGTCGGGCACCAGCAGTTCCTCGAGTTCCACAGCCATGCGCCTATTCTGCCTTCACTGCCCCTGGATTCAACCCGGCGCCTCCGGATTCAACCCGGTGCCACGCGATTCAAGACGTGGCATCATGGCCATGTCGGCGCCGTTTTCGAAGATCCTGGTGTTTCGAGTTCGAGGAGAGAGCATGCTGCGTGTCCGCCCCATCCACTTCACGTCCCGGGTCGAACCCTGGGAGCGGCTCCTCACCGACCTGGGGATGATCAAGTCCACCGACGAGGGCTCCTGGCGGGAGTACGATGCCGGGGCGGGCCGTCTGGCGCTGCATCAGGCCGAGCCGGGCGCGGAGGAGGACGGCGTCACGCATTTCGGCGTGGAGGTCGGCGACCTTGAGGAGTTTGCCCGGCGCACCAACCAGTCCGGCGCGGAATCGGATACTTCCTCCGCGGAACTCGTCCGCGCGGACCACGGTGATTCCTGCCGGATCACGGGCGCGGACGGTTTCAGCTTTTTCGCCGACAAAGCCGCCCACGGGGCCCTCTGCGCTGATGCGGATCCGGCGCTGGCCGTGGTGGAGGTCTGGTTCAGCAAGGATGTGACCGCCGCCGCCCAGGCGCTGCGGGACATCGGCGCGCGTTTCCGGCCGGTCCCGGACGACGATGAAACCGCCGACTTCACGGCCAAGAACGGCGGTGTCCTGATGGCCCGGCCCGGTACCGGCGCGGCACACGCAGGACTGGGGTTCGAGTACACCGGCGACCTGAGCGCCCTGCAGGACCGGCTCACTGCCGCGGGACACGACGTCACGCTGACCGAGGAGGCCTTCGGACGCACCCTGCATGTGCCCCATCCGGACAACGACGGTGCGGCAGCCCAGCGGGCACCGCTCTGGATCTCCGCCCGGCGCCCGTCGTAGCCCCCGGTCCCCTACCCGCGGCGCCCGTCGTACGGCTGCAAATCGAGGAGTGATATCTCGCCGCTTTGCCCGCCCCTAAGCGGTGAAATCTCACGCCTCGGCGGCCGGACCTGTGGCGATGGGGTAAAAATGACTCATGAACGTGCGCACCCCTGACCCCAACCCCGGCTGGCTCTCGGACGAAGATCTCTTCGAAGCCCGAGGCAGGCTTCCGATGGTCTACGTGGAGGCGGTGCCGGTCCGGCTGGATCCACTCGGGTTCGTGAATGAGGTGGGCACGCTCCTGCAGGCGGACGAGGACGGCACCATGGTCCGGTCGCTCGTCTCCGGCCGGGTGCTCTACCGCGAGACCATCCGCGCCGCCCTGCTGCGCCACATGGAAAAGGACCTCGGCCCGCTGGCATTCCCCCAGCTTCCCATTAGCCCGGTGCCTTTCACCGTGGCAGAATACTTCCCCGCACCGTCCCACACTGGCTTCACCGACGACCGCCAGCACGCCGTATCGCTGGCCTACATCATCCCCGTGACCGGGGAATGCGACCCCCGCCAGGACGCGCTGGAGCTGACCTGGATGACACCCCAGGAAGTGCTCAGCGACGGCGTGCAGCTCGAGTTCACCGGCGGCCGCGGCGCCCTGGTGAAGCAGGCCCTGGCCTACGCCGGCGTCGGCAGCTGACGCCCGGGCGCCCGCGCCTCCCCGACTTCGCACCCTCTCCTTTGTAGACTGTTGGGCGGACCGCAAGAGAACTTAAGGACTCCCGATGAACCACCCTGCAGCTGCCAAGACCTTCCGTGAACAGCAGGCGGGCTCTCTGCGGGCGGGCGACCACCTGCTCCTGCCGGATGGGGAGCGGTCCGCGGAAATCCACTCCGTGGAAGTCGAAACCGATGATTTCGGCAGTCCCGCGATCATCCTTGCTACCCTCACCGGCGGCGGCACGCTGCGCATCGCTGCCGGCTCGTCCGTGCGGATCCCCGAACCCGCGGTTGACGGTTTCCCCGCCCCGCAAGACGCCGGCCATGACGCTGTGAAGACCGCTGCCGTCGTCGAAGGTGCTGCCACCGCAGACGGTGCCGGAACGGCGGACGGTGCCGGCCAAGCGCCGGACGCCCAGGCGTCCGACGCCGGCACTCCCCTATCCGTCGTGGGGAACTCCGCAGTGGGAAACCAGGCACCTGTGGAGCCTGCGCGGACGGCGCCTGCCGCCGTCGTCGTGCCTCCCCTGCCGGCCACCACCCCGGTGGTGATCGGCCCCAGCGCCGACGATCTTGCCCTCATCCCCGAGCCCTCCGGAACCCCTGAATCCGTGGTGGAAGCCGTGGCGGAGGCCCATCCGGACTCCGTCGGGGTGCAGCTGCTGGCCGACAAGCTGGTCAAGGGCATCAACACCAAGTCGGGCAGCTGCCTGAAGGACCTGAGCGATCTCGCGCATGAGCTGTTCGTCATGCTCAAGGACGCCGAGGCAGCACTGGCGGTCGCCGACCTGCTGAACGTGCTGCCCTTCGACGGCAACCCGGGGCGCTGGGGGTCGGTGGAGGCGTCGCTCGCCCTGTCCAGCTACGTGTGCCGCCAGACAGGGCACAAAGACCGGGCCGCCGTATATGAGAAGCTGCTCCGGGCTCCGGACAACCAGGAGACGGATCCGTTCAAGGCGCGGATGCAGGCCAGGGTGCGCCAGCGCTCACTCAACGAGCCGAACCTGTACGACAAAGAAATCTTCCGCTCCATCGACAACTCCAACCATGAGGCGGAGCGCGAGTGGCGCCTGCTGCGTCTGGAATCGCTGCTGTTCCTGCGCGCCCACGGCGGATCGCAGACCATCAGCGGATCAGAACTGGAGCGGCGGATCGCGAACGAACTGGAGTCCGTTCGCGGCTAAGCGGCGCTGCGGTACGTCGGCCTGTTTCCGCTGGAAATTCCTCTAGCCCGGGTTGCGCCCTAAGTTGTAGATTCAGGCCATGACGAACAAACTCAGCGTCGTGATCAATTCGGACGCTCCACAGGTTTGGACCATGCTGCGTGAACCGTCGAAAGTCGCGCAATGGCATGGCTGGGAAACCGACGAACTGGCGGCGGAAATCAATCAGATCTACTTCAGCAGCAACGTTGTTGAAGGACCTGACCACACCACATTGACGGTCAACGGCGGAGACATCTTTACGCTGAAGCCGGTGCCCACCGGTACAGAGGTCAGCGTCACGCGCGCCGCGATGGACCACAACTCCGAATGGGCGGCTTGGGACGAGGACATCACCCAGGGCTGGCTCACTTTCCTGCAGCAGCTGAGGTTCGCCCTGGAGCGGCATCCGCATAGCACACGGCGGACCTGCTACTTCTCCGTCCCCGGCACCGGCGGTTCCGCCATCGAGAAGCTGGGGCTCAACGATGTCCCCGCCCCCGGCGAAGAATATTCGCTCACCCTGGGCACCGGCGAGGAGGTCTCGGGCAGGGTCTGGTACAGGACGAACCACCAAGTCGGGCTCACCGTGCAAAGCTACGCGGAGCACGGCGACGGCCTGCTGATCGTGGCGGACCAGCCCGTGGTCCCGGACGCCCGGCCCGACGGCGGTTCCATGGTGATCCTCTCGCTGTACGATCTCGGCGCGAACAGCATGGAAACGATCCGTTCACTGTGGGACGACTGGCGCTCTGAGAACTACCCCACATCAGAACCCCTCCAGTAAGGGTCCGCGACTGTTAGCTGGCACACTTGAAACCGTGCCAGCCAATCCTGAACCGTCTTCCCCTTCTGCCCCGGCCTCGGCCGCCGCGCAGTCCGAGTTTTCCTTCCGAGTGGGCAAACGGCTCACGGAAACATGCAGCCCCACTCCCGAGCAGGAGAGCGCCAACGGCGGCGGGTTCCTGGGCCGGACCGGCACCATCACCACCCCCCACGGCGAGATCCAGACGCCGGCCTTCATCGCCGTCGGCACCAAAGCCACGGTGAAGTCCGTGCTTCCCGAATCCATGGCCGAACTCGGCGCCCAGGCCCTGCTGGCCAACGCCTACCACCTGTACCTGCAGCCCGGCCCCGAGGTCCTGGACGAAGCCGGCGGCCTGGGCGCCTTCATGAACTGGCCGGGGCCCACCTTCACCGATTCGGGTGGTTTCCAGGTGATGAGCCTCGGGTCGGGGTTCAAGAAGGTTATCGACATGAAGACAGTGCCGGTGGCAGATACCGCCCTCCCTGACGACGCTGTGGCGCCGGGCAAAGAGCGGCTGGCCCATGTGGACGAGGACGGCGTGTGGTTCAAGAGCCACCTCAACGGGGACCGCCACCGCTTCTCGCCCGAGATCTCCATGCAGGTCCAGCATCAGATCGGCGCAGACATCATGTTCGCGTTCGACGAGCTCACCACGCTGCAGAACTCCCGGGGATACCAGGAGGAATCGCTGGAGCGCACCCGGCGCTGGGCTTTGCGGTGCATCGAGGAGCACTTCCGGCTCACTGCTTCCCGGGCGGGGAAGCCCTACCAGGCCCTCTTCGGCGTGATCCAGGGCGCCCAGTACGAGGACCTGCGCCGCAAGGCCTGCCGCGACCTCGGTGCCATGGCCTTCGACGGCTACGGGATCGGCGGCGCCCTCGAGAAGGAGAACCTGGGCACCATCGTGCGCTGGTGCAACGAGGAACTGCCGGAGAACAAGCCACGGCACCTGCTGGGCATCTCCGAGCCGGACGACATCTTCACGGCCATCGAGAACGGCGCCGACACCTTCGACTGCGTCTCCCCCACCCGAGTCGCCCGCAACTCCGCGTTCTACACCCCCGACGGCCGGTTCAATCTCTCCGGCGCCAAGTACAAACGCGACTTTGGCCCGCTGCAGGAGGGCTGCGACTGCTACGCGTGCCTGAACTATTCGCGCGCCTACATCCACCACCTGTTTAAGGCCAAGGAGATGCTTTCCGCCACGCTCATCTCGATCCACAACGAGCGCTTCGTGGTGAAGATGGTGGACGACGCGCGGCTCGCCATCGAGTCCGGGGACTTCTTCGAGTTCAAGGCCGAGTCCCTGGGGCGCTACTACTCCTAGGGGCGTCGTCGGCCGCCGTTTCGACGGTTCCCTGCGCAGTAGACGTCGCGGAACGTCGAGCGCGCACGGAACCGTCGAACCGGGCGGTTTCCACATAGCCACGAAGACCGCTGGGCCTCCCCTTCCGGAGCCGCCATGGTGGACGCATGAGATACTCCGTTCCCGGGCTGCCCGTCGCTGAAGACCTCTGGCGCACCGACCAACTCCTGCAGTGCGGGCTGAACTCCCGGGCCATTGCGCAACTCGTTCGGGACGGGACCTTGGTCCGCGTGCGCCGTGGCTGCTATGCGCGCGGCGGCTGGTGGACGGGACTCAGCGCCGGTGCCCGCCGGCGGCAGCTGATCCATGCCCACGCACACGGAACCCGCACGACGTCGGCAGGCGGCTTCGTCTACAGCCACACCTCTGGCGCCAGCCTGCAGCGCCTCCACCTGTGGGGAGTCGACCATGCGGCCCATCTGACTCAGGCTGGTAACCCGTCAGGAGTCTCACACGGGCACGGCGTGGTGGCCCATACCCGGCGCCTGAGCAGCCGTGAGGTTACTTTCGTGGACGACCTGCCCTGCACGTCACTGGAGCGCACCGTTGTGGACTGCTGCCTGATGTTCAACGTACGGCAGTCCGTGATTCTGGTGGACCACGCCGCCCGCCAGGGTGCCGACCTACACCTGCTGCGGGACTACTGCACCGCATTGGTAGGCCGCAATGGAGTGGTGGCACTGCGCCGGGCATTGGAGTTGGTGGATCCCCGCTCCGAATCTGCCGGTGAGAGCCTGACTCGGGAACTCATCCACAGACTTAGGATCCCCGCTCCCGAGCTGCAATACGTGGTGCGGACACCGCTGGGCGAACACCGTCTGGACTTTGCATGGCCCGCTCAAAGGGTGGCACTGGAATTCGACGGCAAGACAAAGTACTTCGACTACCGGCCCACAGGCGAGGTCGTGTTTCAGGAGCGCCGTCGAGAAAAGGCGCTCATGGAACAGGGATGGATTTTCGTCCGGGTCGAATGGAAGGACTTGTTCCGGGAACAGGAGTTCAAGTTCCGGCTGCTGCGTGCGCTGGCCCAAGGTTCGGAGGGTCCGCAGCTGGGCCCGTCTCGACGGTTCCCTGCGGGCTAGACGTTGCGGGTTGTCGAGTGGGCACGGAACCGTCGAAACGGCGCTGCAGGACTACCCGTAGCTCGGTTCGCGCTTCTTGACCCAGCCGATGGCGAGGGTGGTCACGGGAACGAAGAGGAACTCCACGAGGGTCTTGTAGAGGAAGCCCACCAGCACGTAGTTCACGAACATGCCGAAGTCACTGATGCCGATCACCGAGGCCGCGATGCTGCAGAAGATCAGCGTGTCCACGAATTCGCCTGCCACCGATGAGCTCATGATGCGCGCCCACAGGGACTTCTCCCCGGTGCGCGCCTTCATCCGGACGAGGATCCACGAGTTGATGGTCTGCCCGGCGAAGAACGCCAGGAGCGAGGCCAGCACGATCTGCGGAACCGGGCCGATGGCACCTTCGAGGGCGGCCTGCTTGGCGGCGCCGAAATCGTCGTCGAAACCGGGCAGCGCAATGATCACCCAGTAGCAAAGCGAGGCGAAGACGGACAGGGCGAACGTGGTGACAATGGCTTTCCGGGCCACCTTGAAGCCGTAGACCTCACTGATGACGTCGCCGAGGATGTACGCCAGCGGGAACAGGAAAAAGCCGCCGTCCGTGACGATTGGGCCGAATGTCACGCCCTTGGAGGCACCGATGTTGGACAGGATCAGCACCACGGCCATGACGGCGAGCATGATCCCGAAGTAGGGGGAGCCGACCGAGGCGAATTTCGGCGCTGCTTTCGGCACGGAGGACTGGGCGGTGGTCATGGCAGTTCCATTCGTAGTGGTTCGCTCGGCAGCCTGCGTCCCGACGAAGGGGTTTGGCAGCCGGCTGTATTAGCACTGGCCGGGTCCCGCCGGGTGGCCGCCGAAACCGCCCTCCATTCTCCCACCAATGTCAGCACCGTGAGGGCCGGCCCGGAGGGCCGCATTCACGTACGGGAAACCCCGGGAACGCCGACGGCGGGCGGCCGGCTTCGTGAACCGAAGTCCCGTAGCCGGCCACCCGCCGTCGTGCGTTGTTGTGTTGAGTGCTACCGGAAGTCAGGCGTTGACGAATTCCTCGTCGTCATCCTTGCGCACCGCCCCCGCAGACGTGCCGGACCAGGCGTGGCCCTGTTCGCGGTCCAGGTGCGTGGTCTTCTTGTTCTTCAGCGCGAAGATGTAGACCAGCAGGGACACACCAATCGCAACGGTGACGTAGGTGAAGAACAGATCCACCTGGTCCGATTTCTGCAGCGCCGCGCCGATCAGCGGGACGGTGCCGCCGAAGAGAGAGTTGGCGATGGCGTAGCCCAGCCCGACGCCGAGCGCGCGGATGGATGCCGGGAAGAGCTCGGCCTTCACGAGGGCGTTGATGGAGGTGTAGCCGCCCACGATCACCAGGCCGCCCATCATCAGCAGGAACGCGGTGAAGGGATCCTTGGTGCCGGCCAAGGTGGAGAGCAACGGCCAGGTGAAGAGTACTCCGGTGATGCCGAACCAGAGGAGCAGCGGCTTGCGGCCCACCTTGTCGGAAATGATGCCGTACACGGGCTGGAGCAGCATGAAGATGAACAGCGCCCAGAAGTTAATCACGGACGTGTCGGTCTTGGCGATGCCGGACGTATCGTTCATGAACTTCAGGATGAAGTTGGTGTAGGTGTAGAAGGCCACGGTGCCGCCCAGGGTCACGCCGATGCAGATCAGCAGCGGCTTCCAGTGCTCGGTGAACAGCAGCCGCAGGGTGCCCGGCTGGGCCTGTCCGGGTGCGGCAGGAGCCTTGGCCGCCTGAACCTGCTCCGCCGAAACTGTCTCCTCCATTGAACGCCGCAACCACAGGACCACCAGGGCCGCAACGCCGCCGATGGCGAACGGGATGCGCCAGCCCCATTCCTTCAGCTGGCCGTCGCCCAGGGAGTTCTGCAGGATCACCAGAACCAGCAGGGCCAGCATCTGGCCGCCGACCAGGGTCACGTACTGGAAGCTGGAGAAGAAGCCGCGTCGCTTGGACGTGGCAGCCTCGGACATGTACGTGGCGCTGGTGCCGTACTCGCCGCCCACGGAGAAGCCCTGCAGCACACGGATGAGGATCAGCAGGACCAAGGCCCAGATCCCGATGACATCCTTCGTCGGGAGGATCGCGATCGCGAAGGACCCCGCGGACATCAGGGTCACGCTGAGGGTCAGGGCCGCCTTGCGACCGTTGCGGTCAGCGTACCGTCCGAAGAACCAACTGCCGATGGGGCGCATGAGGAACGACGTCGAGAAAACGGCCATCGCTTCGAGGCCGGCCTGGAGCTCGTCCTTGGAATTGAAGAAGTGTGCCTGGAAGTACGCCGCGAAGACGGTGTAGACGTAGAGGTCGTACCACTCCACGAGGTTGCCGGCGGAGCCTTTGAGGATGTTGCCGACCGCCCGGCGGGTTTGTGCTGCTTCTGACAGTTGGGTGCTCATCAGTGAACCTTCCTGGATTCGGCGCGGAAAGAAAGCAACGCCGCCCGCCACCCTATGGCCTGTGACAGGGCCCACCGCCCGTTTTGGTCATACTGTTCATGAGCACAATGCGGGCGCTGCGTGGCCGGTGGCAGGATGGGGGCATGACTTCTACCGCGTTCGACTCTTCTGCCCTGGCGTCCGACGACGTTTCGGGCACCGCCGCCGCTCCTGCCGTCGTCCTGACCATCGCCGGTTCGGAGGCGACGGGCGGCGCCGGAGCCCAGGCCGACCTGAAGACCTTCCAGGAACTGGGCGTCTTCGGCATCGCCAACCTCACGTGCATCGTCTCGTTCGACCCGAAGAATGAGTGGAACCACCGCTTCGTGCCCGTGGACCAGGAAGTCATCGCGCACCAACTGGAGGCGACGACGGCGGCCTACGGTGCCGCTTCCGGCGCATCTTCCGTGCTGGATACGGTGAAGATCGGCATGCTGGGCAGCCCGGCCACCATTTCGACCGTGGCCTCCGCGCTGGCTGCCGGTGTGTTCAGCAATGTTGTCCTGGACCCGGTGCTGATCTGCAAGGGCCAGGAACCGGGCCACGCGCTGGACACGGACCAGGCACTCAAGGCGCAGATCCTGCCGCTCGCCACGTTCGTCACGCCCAACCATTTCGAGGCGGAATCGCTGTCCGGCCTGGAGATTACCGACGTCGACTCCCTCAAGGCTGCGGCCATCCGGATCCACGAGCTGAGCGGAGCCGCGGTGCTGGCCAAGGGCGGCGTGCGACTGTCCGGGCCCGACGCCGTCGACGTCTTCTACGACGGCGAAACCCTCGAGGTCCTCACCGCTCCGAAGGTGGGCGAGGTGGCCGTCTCCGGCGCCGGCTGCTCGCTCGCAGCGGCAGTGACGGCCGAGCTGGCCAAGGGCGCATCGCCGCTGGAGGCAGCGCGCACGGCCAAGGAGTTCGTGACCGCCGGCATCCGCAACCGCGTGGCCTCGGGTGCACCGTTCGAAGCCCTCTGGCAGGGCGGCCCGCGCTAAGCGTGGGTCGGGTCAGGAGCGGGGGTCGGCCACTGTTCCCATGAACAGTGGCAGCCCGGTTTCAACGTGCACGATCTGGTAGTGGAACGGCCGGTCGAAATGGATGGTGCGCTCGGGCTGGGGTGGCGCGCCGGTGACCATGCCGTTGATCTGGGTGACCGCGGCGGCCACGGTTCCCTTCTCGGCCACCGTGATGTTGGCGGCCTGCGCAGCTTGCGTGATGGTCATCCCCGGCTGGATCGGGTTGAAGTCCTCAGTGGTGGTCAGGGTCTTGTGCAGCCCGGCGGCTTCCAGGACCTGACGTAGGTCGAAGCTGCATTTGTGGTCCCAGCGGGGCAGCTGGATCTGCACCGTCTGCAGAGGCGCGGCGTCCATGGCATCCGCGATCTCCATGAATTGGGGCGCTCCGAATGATGCGTCGGAGCCGATGGCTTGCGGCAGGACCAGACGCATCACGAATCCCTCTGCATACGGCAGGTCCACGGCCCGCCAGCCAATGCCTTCCGCGTACTTCATGTCCAGCAGGTTGTGCATCGCGGGGACGTCGATTTCCTCTCCGCCGCCCGGGGTGAAGGGCAAGTCCGATGTGGAGCCGGGGTCAAACGGGGCCTGCCAGGCCGCCGCGAAGTACAGGGCGTTGAGCAGGCTGAAGGTGATCCGGGGATCGTACTTCGCCGGCGCTTGCTTGATCCGGCCGCCCGTGTTCCTGTCCACCCAGGCATCGATCGCGGGCCTGGTGGCGCCCTCATCGCTGAAGTCCACCGGATACACGCCGGTCCCGTAGTGCCTGGCCAGCGTACTGAGGAATGTCTCGCCGGTTGGCACGTCCTTGTCCACGAACAGTCCGTTTGCGGCATGCATGACAGGCTGCCGCGGCGGGTTGTCCTCGTCCACGGCGCCGGGGTCGCCGTCGAACGTCCCCAGGGACACGAGCAGGGCGTTCATCGCCTCATCGCGCTTCTCCACAGGGAACCCCACAACACTGTCCAGCTCGGCGGCTGTTTCCCCGGATGCGCCGGCTCGGAGCATAGCGAGCGCAACCAGCAGGCTTCCGGGCGAGGACACCACGTTCCCGCTTGAACCGTCGCCGCCGTCTGCGAGCAGTGCCTGGCCGAGCCCCAGGGCGGCGTCCCGGAAAGCACGGAGTTCGGCGGCGTAAGCCGCGCCGTCCGCCGAAACCCGCTCCACGGCGTCGGCCGTTAGCATTTCCGGCACCGGCGCAGAACACGCCGTTGCAAGCGCCACTGCGGCCGTGGCCGCCATCATCCTGGCCATTCGAATCCTGTTCATTGCAGTCCTCGGCTCATCCGCAGAACACCGTATGTGATCAGTCAACCAGCGGGGTCCGACAGTAACGATGCCTTCCCGGTCACGGTTTGCCGTCGCTTTGGTCTCACCCCTCGGCGCGCTCTCAGTTTCCGCAACGTTTCCGGCAACGCGCTCTCATTCCTGCGCTGGCGTATTCTCGAGGCATCCCGCGGAGCGCGAAGGAGCACGGCATGGCCCAGCATTTCGACAGCGTCGACGAGTACATCGCACAGTTTCCCGTCGACGTGCGGGAAGTCCTCCAGGAGGTCCGACGCAGATGCCGCGCTGCCGTACCGGGTTCCGGCGAAATGATCAGCTACGGCATCCCCACGGTCACCCTCGGCGGCAAGTATGTGGTCTATTTCGCGGGCTGGGCGCACCATATTTCGGTGTATCCCGTGCCGGCTGGCGACGACGCGTTCCAGGCTGAGATCGCGCCCTTCAGGTCTGCCAAGGGCACGCTCACGTTCCCCCTCGACAAGCCCATCCCCTACGGGCTCATCGAAAGGACGGCGGCGCTTCTCGCCGCCGAGCGCCAAAGACGATAACCGCCGTAAGTACCTCCTGCTACCGCCGCGGAATGTTCCGGAGGTTGCTGCGCGCCATGCTCACGGCCTCGCCGGCGCCACGGTTCAGGACCACCTTGGACATGGCGGTGGCGAACCCGAGGACCTGCGAGCCGGTGATTTTAGGCGGGATCGACAGTGCCTTCGGATCCGTGATGAGCTCCACCAGCGACGGCCCCGGATGGGCGAAGGCCTCACGGTACGCGTCCTCAATGCGGGCCGGGTCCGTGACGCGCACGGCATGGAAGCCGAGGGCGCGGGCCACGGCGGCGTAGTCGGCGTCGGGCACATCCACACCGAAGTCCGGCAGGCCGTCCACCAGCATTTCGAGCTTGACCATGCCCAGGGTGGAGTTATTGAAGACCACCACGTTGACCGGCAGCCGGTGGGCGGCAACGGTGATGAGCTCGCCGAGCAGCATGGACAGCCCGCCGTCGCCCGACACCGAAATGACCTGGCGCCCGGGGTAGGCCACCTGCGCGCCGATCGCGTGCGGCAGCGCGTTGGCCATCGAGCCGTGCAGGTATGATCCGATCAGCCGGCGCGTGCCGAGCGGGTTGATATAGCGGGCGGTCCAGACGTTGCACATGCCGGTGTCGGCGGTGAAAACGGCGTCTTCCGCCGCAACCTGATCCAGCAGGGAGGCGGCGTACTCCGGGTGGATCGGCTGCTTCTTTTCCACCTTGCGTGTGTAGGCGCCCACGGCCCTGTTCATGAGCCGGTCGTGTTTCTTGAGCATCTGGTTGAGGAAGCGGCGGCTCTTCTTCGGAGCCAGCAGGGGCATCAGCGCGTCGAGGGTAGGCAGCAGGTCGCCGTGGACGGCGATGTCGACGTCGGTCCGCCGGCCCAGCCTCTGGGCGGCACGGTCTATCTGCGCGGTTCGGGTTCCTGGCAGGAACTGGTCGTACGGGAAGTCCGTGCCCAGCAGGATCAGCAGGTCCGCGTCCTCGATCCCCTCCGCCGCGGCGCCATAGCCCAGCAGCCCGGTCATGCCGATGTCGTACGGGTTGTCGTACTGCAGAAAGTCCTTGCCCCGCAGGGTGTGCCCGATCGGCGCACTTATCAGTTCCGCGAGCGCGATCACCTCGTCATGGGCTCCCTGCGTACCCGCCCCAGCGAAGATGGCAACCTTCCCGGCTGCATTGATGGCATCGGCCAGCTCCCGGACGCTTTCGGCGGCCGGGGTCAGGGTTGCGGGCCGGAAGTTTGCGGGCAGCGGGGTTTGGCCGGTGGCCTCCAGCCCGGCGATATCCCCGGGAAGGGTAACGACGGCGACGCCTTCCAGTGCGATGGCGTGCTGGATGGCGCTGTGCATCACCCGCGGTGCCTGTTCCGCGGTGCTGATGAGCTCCGAATAGACGGAGCATTCGTTGAAGATCCGGTCCGGGTGGGTTTCCTGGAAGAAACCGCTGCCGATCTGCTTGCTGGGGATGTGCGAGGCGATGGCCAGAACCGGCGCGCCTGAACGGTTTGCGTCGTATAGGCCGTTGATCAGGTGCAGGTTGCCGGGGCCGCATGAGCCGGCGCACACGGCTAGCTTTCCTGTCAGCTGGGCTTCGGCCGCGGCGGCGAAGGCTGCGGCTTCCTCGTGCCGGACATGGATCCAGTCAATGCCGCCCTGCTGCGAGCCGCCGGTCTGGCGGACGGCGTCCACGATTGGGTTGAGGCTGTCACCGACGATTCCGTAGATCCGCTGCACACCTGCAGCCTGCAGTTGTTCGATGAGCTGGGTGGCAAGTTCCTTGGCCATGGGTGCACGCTCCGCAATCAGGTTGGTGGGCTGACAAGGGCCAATATAGACCGCCCACCCCCGCGCGGATCTCAGGCTTGTAAAAACGACGACGGCGGGCGGGCGCCGTTTGGGGGTGGCCACCGGCCCGTTTATCCACATGCAGCCGGCCCGCCATTGAGGCCCTGGGGTCCGCGCTCATAGCGTTGTTGGAAAGGCATTCAGCCTCTCCAGTAACTACAGTGAGGATCGATCTTGGCCAACAAATCCCGCCGCCGTCGGCAGAAAAAACGGAAGCCACGCAGCGGGCACCCTGCCGGAAACCCCGCCCCCAGACCAGTTTCCATTGCCTCGACCCAACGTGACCAGGAGTTGGGTTCCCTGTTTGCTTTCGTGGATTGGCACCGGGAGCACGGGGTATTGCCAGACCTTCTTTTCGTCCTCGCCCAACTGCAAGCGTTCTTTCCGCTTTACGCCGAGCTCTCGGGCGGGGCTGCGGTGACCTCAATGGATCCGGGACTTATCGCTGAACATGTGGAGCTACTCGAAGAGCGCGATCCCGATTATGCATCCTTTTTCTGTGCCGTCCTGTTTGAATACATGCACTTTCTGAGGCACACGGGCCGCTGGTCCGGCACCGAGGAATGTCACCAGGTATTGCATGACGTGCTTTATCACGGGATTCTGAACGAGGATTTTTCCCCGGCAGGGTGACCGCGCCCGCGACCGGAAGCAGCCGTCAGTCCGCCCGCAAGAGTGCATGAGCGCACCGGGAAAGCCAATGACTTGGCGAGAGCGCCGGGCCTAGCTCCCCGAGTGAGCCTGAAGGAACGTGTATACCTCGGTCTCGTCCACGCCGGGGAAGGCACCCGGGGGCATCGCCGCGAGCAGGTGGGAGTGCGCCCGGGCGGACGGCCAGGCATTGCCCGCCCACTCCGATGTCAGCGCGGCCGGCGGCCGTTTGCAGCAGGTGGGGTCGGGGCAGTTGGACGTTGCACGGGCAGTGGTTTCCCGTCCACGGAACCACTTCACGTGCTGGTACGGGACCCCGATGCTCAGCGAGAACTGCCCGCTCGCCGACCGGTCCGTGCGGGCGGTGCACCAGTACGTGCCCGACGTCGTGTCCGTGTACTGGCTGTAGGCACTGAACTTGTCCGGCACATCGAACACGGCACGGGAGGTCCAGGCCTTGCAGGACGGCTGCCCCTCGATCGCTCCCGTATGGTCCTGCGGGAAGTTCACGCCGTCGTTCTCGTAGGCCTTGTAGATGATCCCGCTCTGGTGCGTCTTCTGGAAATGCGTGGTGATGCCCAGGTGCTTGGTGGCCAGGTTGGTGAAACGGTGAGCTGCTGTCTCGTAGGACACGGCGAAGGCGTCCCGGATGTCCTCGACCGCGATTTCCTTCGCCGCCTTGGCTTTTTGCAGAAATTCCACGGTGGCCTGCTCCGGCAGCAGGAGGGCTGCGGCGAAATAGTTCGTGGCCACCCGCTGCGCGAGGAAATCGCCGTAGTTGCGGGGCGTTTCATGGCCCAGGACGTAGTGGCCCAGGGCCTGGAGCAGCACAGAGCGGGGGTCGTGGTCCTGCCGCTGGCTCTGCGTCAGATAAATTTTGCGGTTCTTCAAATCAGTCACCGAACGCGTGGAATGCGGCAGGTCGCCCACGTGGTGAAGGCTGAAACCGAGGTTCTCGGCGATGTCGGCAATGACGTGCTGGCTGAGCGGACCAGTGGTATAGCCGACCCCCTTGAGGACCTTCTGCGCCTCCGCCTCGTACTCCGGGAAATAGTTGCCGCGCTCGCGCATCATTGCACGCAGCTCGCCGTTCGCGCGGCGGGCCTCCTCGGGCGTCGCCACCTGCTCGTTCATCTTGCGTTCGAGCTCGTGCAGCAAGCCGACCTGCGCCTCCAGGACATCCATCGGCAACCGCGAACTGATGCGGATTTTGGGCAGGTTCAGCGACTCGTAGAGCGGGCCCCGCTGGTAGCGTTCGAGCTCGATTTCCAGGCCTGCGCGGCGGCTGGGCGGTTCGGCTCCGAGCAACTGGTCGATGCTGACATTGAGCGCCGTTGCCAGGTGCTGCAGCAGGCCGAGTTTGGGTTCCCGCTTGCCATTCTCAATGAGGCTCAACTGGCTGGGTGCGGTGCCGACGGCCACGCTCAGATCATCCAGCGTCAGCCCCGCCTGCTTGCGCAGGTGGCGGACGCGGCGGCCGAGCGAGATAACGTCCACTTCAGCCGTGGGCTGTGGTGACGACGGCTGTGAAACTTCCCTGTTCCAGCTTGAAGGCGACATTTCTGAAGAATACGTGAAGAAGTGCATTTCTTTCCAGCATTCTCCCCTAGAAAGGTGTTGGAAAGTGCAGAAAAGTAGGTGTCACGGAAAGAAACACCACCGGAAAAGCCGGCCGGAGCTGCAAAGGCGCAGCGAAGGTCGGGCCGGAACCAAGAACCCCGGAATGGCCCGGGAGCTAACAAGGAGACAAAGATGACTGCAGCATTTGAGCCCACCCAGCAGACGCCCGAACAGCAGGCCGCCGCACTGGAGCTCGAGTGGGCTGCCAACCCGCGCTGGGAAGGTGTGACCCGTGACTACAAGGCAACGGATGTCGTCCGCCTCCGCGGCCGGGTCTCCGAAGAGCACACCCTGGCAAAGCGCGGCTCGGAGAAACTGTGGAAGCAGCTCACCGAGGAGCACAAGGAAGGCAAGTACACCAACGCCCTGGGCGCCCTGACCGGAAACCAGGCCGTGCAGCAGGTCAAGGCAGGCCTGCGCGCCATCTACCTTTCCGGCTGGCAGGTCGCCGCTGACGCCAACAACTCCGGCCACACCTACCCGGACCAGTCCCTGTACCCGGCCAACTCTGTCCCCACGGTGGTCCGGCGCATCAACAACGCCCTCCTCCGCGCAGACCAGATCGAATTCTCCGAAGGCATCCAGACCGTCGAGGACTGGCTGGTCCCGATCGTCGCCGACGCCGAGGCCGGCTTCGGCGGCCCGCTCAACGCCTACGAGCTGATGAAGTCCATGATCCAGGCCGGCGCCGCGGGCGTTCACTGGGAAGACCAGCTCGCCTCGGAAAAGAAGTGCGGCCACCTCGGCGGCAAGGTCCTGATCCCCACCCAGCAGCACGTCCGGACCCTGAACGCCGCCCGCTTGGCCGCGGACGTCGCCGGCACCCCGTCCGTTGTCATCGCCCGCACCGACGCCGAGGCAGCCACCCTGATCACCTCCGACGTCGACGAGCGCGACCAGGAATTCATCCTCCGCGAAGGGGGACAGCCCGTCCGCACGCCGGAGGGCTTCTACAAGGTCCGCAACGGCATCGAACCCTGCATCGCCCGCGCCAAGGCCTACGCCCCGTACTCCGACCTCATCTGGATGGAAACCGGCACCCCGGACCTGGAGCTGGCCCGCAAGTTCGCCGAAGCCGTCAAGACCGACTTCCCGGACCAGATGCTCTCCTACAACTGCTCGCCGTCGTTCAACTGGCGCAAGCACCTGGACGACGCCACCATCGCCAAGTTCCAGCGCGAACTCGGCGCCATGGGCTTCACCTTCCAGTTCATCACCCTGGCCGGATTCCACGCCCTGAACTACTCGATGTTCGACCTCGCCCACGGCTACGCCCGCGAAGGCATGAGCGCCTACGTCGAACTCCAGGAAAAGGAATTCGCCTCCGAGTCCCGCGGCTACACCGCAACCAAGCACCAGCGCGAAGTCGGCACCGGCTACTTCGACGACATCTCCACTGCGCTCAACCCGAACGCATCCACTCTGGCTCTCGTGGGATCCACAGAAGAAGGCCAGTTCCACTAATCAATTCCCCAAGTAAGTAGCAGTAGGGACCTTTCAAGGAGAACTCCCATGAACAGCTTCACCGATAACTTCACGATTAACGGCATCACTTTGACGGCGCAGCCCATTTGCCGGCAGGGCGAGGTGCTGACGCCGGACGCTCTGGCCTTCATTGCAAAGCTGCACAGGGCCACGGCCGGGCGGCGCGAGGAATTGCTCCGGGCCCGGCGGGCACGGCGTGACGACATCGCCCGGGGCCAGGATCCGCGCTTCCTGCGGGAAACCGAGTCCGTCCGGAACGATCCGCACTGGCGCGTGGCTCCCCCGGCACCCGGTCTGGAGGACCGCCGCGTGGAGATCACCGGCCCGGTGGACAAGAAGATGACCATCAACGCTCTGAACTCGGGCGCCAAGGTCTGGCTCGCGGACATGGAGGACGCCTCCACGCCGTCATGGCGGAATGTGATCCAGGGCCAGCTGAACCTCACGGACGCGCTGGAGCGCCGGATCGACTTCACGTCGCCGGAGGGCAAGGAATACAAGCTCAGGGCCGCCGAGGACCTGCCCACCATCGTGGTACGTCCCCGCGGCTGGCACCTGCCCGAAAAGCACATGCTCATCAACGGCGAACCCATCGCCGGCGGCATCGTGGACTTCGGCCTGTTCTTCTTCCACAACGCCCGCCGCCTCCTGGCCCAGGGCAAGGGCCCGTACTTCTACCTGCCCAAGATCGAAAACCACCTCGAGGCCCGGCTCTGGAACGATATCTTCATCATCGCCCAGGACCTGCTCGGCATTCCGCAGGGCACCATCCGCGCCACGGTGCTGATCGAAACCATCACCGCCGCGTTCGAAATGGAGGAGATCCTGTACGAGCTGCGGGACCACGCCGCGGGGCTGAATGCCGGCCGCTGGGACTACATCTTCTCCCTGATCAAGAACTTCCGCACCCGCGGCCCGCGCTTCGTCCTGCCGGACCGCGGCCAGGTGACCATGACCGCCCCGTTCATGCGGGCCTACACCGAACAGCTGGTGCGCGCGTGCCACAAGCGCGGCGCCATGGCTATTGGGGGCATGGCCGCCGCCGTTCCCAACCGCAAGGATGAGGCCGCCAACGCCAACGCCTTCGAGAAGGTCCGCGCGGACAAGACCCGTGAGGCAGCCGACGGCTTCGACGGCTCTTGGGTGGCGCACCCCGACCTGGTTCCCGTGTGCCGCGAGGTGTTCGACGGGGTTCTCGGCGGCCGTCCGAACCAGTTGGACCGCCTGCGCGAAGACGTCACCCCGGACGACCGTGCCCTGATCAACGTGGCTGCGACGCAGGGCACCATCACCGAGCAGGGCATCCGGAACAACATCGAGGTAGGCATCCGCTACATCGAGTCCTGGTTGCGCGGAAACGGTGCGGTCGCCATCCACAACCTGATGGAGGACGCCGCCACCGCGGAGATCTCCCGCTCGCAGCTGTGGCAGTGGATTTACTCCCGCGCCATCACGGACCACGGCGAGATCATCAGCCGGGAATGGGTGGAGGAGATGCTGGACGAGGAGTTCGCCCGGCTGGAGCGCTTCGACGGCGACCGCTTTACCGATGCCCGCGACATCTTCGAGGAGGTCACGCTGAGCGAAAAGTTCCCCAGCTTTCTCACGGTTCCCGCCTATGCCCGGTACCTGCACGAGGCGCGCGAGGGCATCGACGACACGGCCGAGGCCATTGAGGACGAGCTCGTCGCCGCGTAGTCCCCACCGGCACAACAGGGCACAGATTTCCGCCCGCCGGGCCGCCATGCCCTTCGCAACAGGCACCCCCGAAGGCCGGGGAGGCGGCCCGGCAGCGGAAGCACCCACGGAGCGAACCGGCAGCTAATGACCCCAAAACCAAGTTTTGAGGGCGTTAGCTGCCAGTTCGCGCTTGGAGGTTGAGGGAAAGTACGACGGCGGGACCCCGCCTTAGCGCTGGCGGGGCACCTTCCGTACGGACAGCGTGGTTGAAATGACGAACGCAAGCACAGAACCAAGGATCACCAGCAGCGGGGTGGACCAGGTCCGTGTGGCGTCGTGAACGTAGCCAACAACAGTGGGCGCAGCGGCGGCGACGCCGTAGCCCACGCCCTGGACGATCGCCGACATCCGGCCTGCGGACGCCTGGTCGCGGGCGAGCTTGATGATGGCGATGAAGATGAGGGTGATGCCCCCGCCCTGTGCCACTCCCCCGAGCGAGGACCACAGCCACCACAGCTGGGGAACGAACAGCAGCCCCAGCGGAACGGTCAGCCACATGGCACCCAAGGTGACCGCAACCGCCGTCGTACTCATGAACCGGGCCGCAAGCGGCACTCCCAGGCCGCCCGCGATGGCCATGATCTGGAACAGGGAGGAGCCTGCTCCTGCGGCGGCCGGTGTCATGCCGAGTTCGTCCGCAAGCAGCGTGGGCAGCCAGGCGGTCACACCGTAGTAGGAGATGGCCTGCCCGGCGAAACCGACAGTCAGTCCCACCGTTATCCACCGCGATGCCGGTCGGCCGGCTGGCGGCGGGCCGCCCGTACCGTCGTCGGCCGCAGGGTGGAAGGCCCCGCGGCCTGTCGCGAAAATCCAGACGCTGACGGCCGCGATGGCGAAGGCCGCAGAGCCAGCGATGGCGGCCCGCCAGCCGGCCAGTTCGGCCAAGGGCGCCGTAACCACGGAAGTGGTAAACGAGCCGATGTTCAGGGCAGCCGTATAGATGCCCATGGCGGTCCCCTGGCGCCGCGGCGAGAAATCCCGCCGAATGATCAGCGGTACCGCAATGTTCCCCACGGTGATGGCCAAGCCCAGGATGACCGTACCCGCCATCACCATCGCTCCGCCGCCGGCCGAACGGACCGCCACTCCGGCCAGGACGCCCGCAAGCGTGAGGGTGATGGCCAGCTCGGCACCAAGCCGGCGGCCTGCGAATGAAGCAAGGGGCGCCGCTAGCGAGAAGCAGAGCACGGGGATGCCGGTCAGCAGGCCCAGCTCAACAGGCGAGAACCCCAGCTCCTGCTGCATCGGCCCCAGCACCGGTGCCACCGCCACGAAAGGGCCCCGCATATTGAGCGCGATGAGGCCGATGCACGCGAGCAGGATCCAGCTGCGGGGAACCTTCGTCCCGATGGTGTCCCTCATGGGGCGCGGAGGTCAGGGTGCTGGAAGCGGGCAAAGGGTTTCATCACCCTCATTGCTATCACGCGGCGACCCTATCGGCTCAAAAGCACGGCTCGACAGGGGCCACAGGTGCCCGCTCGCGCTCAGGCGGTGTTCAGGAACCAGTTCCGCGGAGCGTTGCTGACGCCCGGCGCTTCGCGGAACCGGCCCGGCTGCGCCACCCAGCCCACGCCGTTGGCGATCACCTGCCGGATCTGCGGCTGGTGGTACACGGGGTACTCCTGGTCCCCCGGGCTGAAGTAGAAGATCCGGCCCTTCCCGCGCGTGAACGTCACGCCCGAGCGGAACACCTCGCCGCCTTCGAACGAGCTGATGAAGATGAGGTCGTCCGGCTCGGGAATGTCGAAGAGTTCGCCGTACATCTCCTGCTTCGGGATCACGATGGGGCTTTCCACGCCGGCGGCAATCGGATGCGACGGCTTCACGGTCCACACGAGCTCCCGTTCGCCCTCGTTCCGCCACTTCAGCGAGCACGTGGTGCCGAGCAGCCTGGTGAAGATCTTCGCGAAGTGCCCCGAGTGGAGCACGATCAGCCCCATGCCGCCCAGGACGTGCCGCTGCACCCGCTCCACCACCTCGTCGCTGACGTCGCCGTGGGCAACGTGTCCCCACCACAGGAGCACGTCCGTGGCGGCGAGAGTCTCCTCGGAGAGCCCGTGCTCCGGGTCGGCGAGCGTGGCGGTGGTGATGCCGGAATCCGGGTAAAAGCCCCTGAGCCCGTCCGCGATGGCGCCGTGCATGCCGTTGGGGTACATCTCGGCCATGGTTTCCGGCTGGTTGTTCGCCTCGTGGACGCCTTCGTTCCAGACCAGGATGTTGAGTTTTTCGGTCATGTCAGAGCCTCACTTCGCGCTGTTCGAGGGCGGACCGGTAGCAGGCATCGAGGACAAGGGCACGGGTCAGGGCGAGTGAGCCGTCGTGGGCTCCCCACACGGTCTCGCCGCCGCGGACGGCGTCCACAAAGTCCTCCACCACGGCCTGGTGCGCGCGGCCCGGCTCCGCCACCACCACGTAGTCGGCGTTCTCGCCGTCCTGTTCCTTGAAGATCCGGACATCCGCAACGGGGACGTTGGATGCCCCGACGGCGCGGAGTTCCGCTCCGCCGTCGGTGCCGTAAACGGTGAAGTCCATCAGGTCCTCCTCGTCCCGGTATGCGGCCCAGCCGACTTCGAGAATCAGCGTGCCGCCGCCTTCAAGCCGGATGAACGCCGAGGCGAAGTCCTCCACCTCAAACTTGTGGGAGGACTTCATGGCGGTATAGCGGGCATTGCCGCCCAGTCCGCGGGGTCCCAGCTCGGAATGCGTCGACGCCGAGACGGAGAGAACCCGCGGTTCGCCCAGCAGGTGCAGGGCATAATCCAGGACATGGACGCCGATGTCGGCCAGCGGGCCGCCGCCGGCCAGCGCGGGGTTGGTGAACCAGCTGCCCAGCATCGGGATGCCCTGCCGGCGCAGCCACGAAGCCTTGGCGTAGTACGGCCGGCCGAGTTCGCCGTCGTCGATGATGCCTTTCAGCTTCTGGATGTCGCCTCGGCGGCGGTGGTTGAAGGCCACGTCCAGGACGCGGCCGGCCTTCCGTGCGGCCTCCACCATCTGGAGCCCTTCCTCACCGTTGCGCGCGAGGGGCTTCTCGCTCAGGACGTGCAGCCCGCGTTCCAGGGCGGCGATGGCAATCGGGGCGTGCAGGAAGGTCGGTACTGCCACGCTGACGGCGTCGAGCCCGTCGAGTTCGATCAGGTCCTCCCAGCGGGCAAAGGTGTGGGGGACGCTGTGCTCGTCCTTGATCTTCCTCAGCAGGTCCTCTTCCATCGCGGCGACCGCGACGAGTTCCACACCGTCGATCTTCTTGTAGGCATCGATGTGCTGCTGGCCGGCCCAGCCGATGCCGACGACGCCGACTCTCAGGGGCGTGGCCGGCCGGGCTGATGGCTGATGATCACTCACGAAATGGTTCCTCTGTTTCTCGTTGTCTTGAAACGCTAGGCATTTTGGAGGGCGGCGTCCCGGATGGCTGATTCGACTGCCTCCGGCGAAAGTACGTGGTCAATGACCATCCGGCTCGCACCCCAGATGGCGGCATCCACGGGCGCCTTGGATTGCTCGATGCGCAGCTTCGATGTGGCGAGCGGCTGCGACCGGCGGTACACGGTCTCGCGGATACCGGCCAGGAGCTGGTCGCCCGCCCGGGAGAGGCTGCCGCCAACCACAATCACTGACGGGTTCAGGAGGTTCACGCACATGGCCAACACCTCCCCCATGTCCCTTCCCGCCTGGCGGAGCATGCGAATGGCCTGAACGTCCCCCAGCGCTGCAAGGTCCACCACCGCGGTACCCGAGGCGGCGTCGATCCCGTGCGCACGCAGTTTTGCCGCCAGCGCAGGTCCCGAGGCCAGCGCCTCAAGGCAGCCGTGGTTGCCGCACCGGCACAGGACGTCCTCGCCGCTGGGGACGCGGATATGCCCCAGGTCGCCAGAGGCACCCTCCGCGCCCCGCTGGAGCTGGCCGCTGCTGATGATCCCCGCCCCGATGCCGGTGGCGGCCTTAACGAATAGCAGGTTTTGGTGGTCCTGCCAGAAGGCGTGACGCTCGCCGACGGCCATGATGTTCACGTCGTTATCCACAAGGACCTCGCATCCGAGCTCGCCGCGGATGTAACCGGCCACGTCGAACCCGTCCCATCCGGGCATGATGGGCGGCTTGACGGGCTTGCCAGTATGGTGCTCCACCGGCCCCGGCAGCCCCAGTCCCACGCCCGCGACGTCCCGCTCCGCCCGCCCGATGCTCTCCAGCAGTGATCTGCAGTTCCGCAGTACCCACGCAAGGACGTCCTCGGGACCGTTGGAAATGTCCAGTGGACCTGAATTGCGGGCCAGAATGGCTCCGTCCAGATCCGTGACGGCAACCGAGGCATGGGAAGCACCGACGTCTGCTGCGAGCACCACCTTCCTGCTGGCATTGAAAATAAACCGCGACGGCGGCCGGCCCCCCGAAGATGCTGCCTCACCGGCCGGACCTATGTAACCCAGCGCGGCCAGCGCGTCGATCCTTGCCGCCAGCGTGGTGCGGGCCAGGCCCGTGACCGCAATGAGCTCAGAACGCGTCCTTGCCTTTCCGTCGCGAAGCAACTGGAAGAGGTCGCCTGCGCGGGCAAAAAGCCCGGTGTCCCCGAAGGACCGCTCCACGGCGGGGGATGTCTGCATGGTTAAAGGAATAGCACAAAGTCAGGGACTTATGCCCGAACTTTTCGAAACTTTTGATTGACTTGCGGCAAAAGTAACCGTAGCTTCAAAAAAGGCCTACTCCGCAGAGGCGCCAAAGGTGGATGCCCGGACGGTCAGCAACGAGGTGAGGAAACCAAATGTCGTATTCGCTCCAGCTGTACACCCTCCGCAACGCCATCCAGGAGGATCTTCCGGGCACCATCCGAAAGGTCGCTGAAATCGGCTTCACGCAGGTTGAGCCTTACAACTTCGTGTCCACCGCCAAGGAGCTCGGCGCCGCACTGAAGGAGAACGGCCTTACGGCTCCGTCCGGCCATGCGCCGCTGCTTAGCCAGAACCAGGACGAGATCTTCGCCGCTGCAAGGGAGTTGGGGATCGGCACGGTCATCGAGCCCTACATCACGGCCGAGCACTGGCAGAAGGCCGAGGACATCCAGTCCACCGCCGCCAAGCTCAACGCCGCCGCCAGGAAGGGCGCCGAGTACGGCATCCGCGTCGGCTACCACAACCACGCCTGGGAGCTCGATTCCACCATCGAGGGGCAGACCGCCCTGGAGTACTTCGAAGGGCTGCTGGACCCCGAACTGGCCCTGGAGGTGGACACCTACTGGGTGGCCGTCGGCGGCCAGGACCCGGTGGACATCCTGACCAAACTCGGTCACCGGGTGAAGTTCATCCACATCAAGGACGGCCCGCTCAACACCGATACTAAGGCGCAGCAGCCGGCCGGGCAGGGCAAGATCCCGGTGTGGGATGTCATCGGGGCAGCCAAGTCCCTGGAAGTGGGCGTGGTGGAGTTCGACGACTACTCCGGCGACATCTTTGACGGCATCACCCAGTCCCTGGCCTTCCTGAATCCCGCCTCCGCGAAGTCCACCGAAGGGGCCCAGGCATGAGCGGCGCGTTCACGCCGTCTTCCCGCCGGGGGCCGGTGGGCGTCGGCGTCATCGGCGCCGGCAACATCAGCAAGCAATACCTGGACAACCTGACGGCCTTCCCCGATTTGAAGGTGCACGTCATCGCGGACCTGTTCGAAGACGCGGCCCAGGCACGGGCCAAGGAGTACGGCGTCCCCGAGTGGGGCGGCGTTGACGCCGCACTCAACTATCCCGACGTCGAGATCATCGTCAACCTGACCATTCCGGCCGCACACGTCGAGGTGGCCACCGCCGCCGTCAACGCTGGAAAGCACGTCTGGACCGAGAAGCCGTTCTCGCTGGACCGCGAATCGGGCCTCGGGCTTCTGAAGACGGCCGACGCCGCCGGAATCCGCCTCGGCACGGCCCCGGACACGTTCCTCGGTGCGGGGCTTCAGACCGCGCGCAGGCTGATCGAACGCGGCGACATCGGGACGCCACTCACCGCCATGACCACGTTCCAGACCCCCGGGCCCGAGTCCTGGCATCCGAACCCGGCATTCCTCTTCCAGTACGGAGCCGGACCACTGTTCGACATGGGCCCGTACTACCTCACGGCCCTGGTCCAGACCTTCGGGTCGGTCCGCAAGGTGGCGGCCGTCGGGTCCAAGGCCAAGGAAGTCCGCGTCATCGGTTCCGGCCCCAAGCTCGGCGAAGAGTTCACGGTGGAAGTCCCCACCCATGTCTCTGCCATGGCCCAGTTCGAGGGTGGCCAGTCCTCGCACAGCGTCTTTTCCTTCGAGTCACCCCGGCAGCGGATGGGCTTCGTGGAGATCACCGGCACCGAGGCCACCATCTCGCTCCCCGACCCCAACTATTTCGACGGCGACGTGCGGCTCTGGCGCGCGGGCGATGAGGACTGGACGGTCATCCCCGCCACCGGTCCGTCCAACGGCCGCGGCATGGGTGTGCTGGACATGGCCCGCTCCCTCCGGGCCGGCGTCCCGCACCGCGCAACCGGCTACCTCGCGTACCACGTCCTGGACACCATGGTCTCGATCACCGAATCCATGGAATCCGGCACGTTCGTTGACGTCGAAAGCTCCGCGTCCGAGTCCCCGGCCCTCCCCGAGGACTGGGACCCCACCGCATCCACGCTCTAGGAAACACACCATGAACTCCGCAGACAGCAAGGACGGCGCCGACCTGGACACCAGGACACTGGGTGTGGCGATGATCGGCTACGCGTTTATGGGCAAGGCCCACTCAAACGCCTGGCGGAACGTCGCGTCCTACTTCGATGTCCCGGCCTTCGAGCAGAAAGTGCTCGTGGGCCGGGACGCCGGCCAGGTGGCCGCCGCGGCAGCAAAGTATGGCTGGGCCGAGTCCGCCACCGACTGGCGGTCCGTGATCGCTCGGGACGATATTCACATCGTGGACATCTGCGCCCCGGGGTGGATGCACGCCGAAATCGCTGTCGCCGCCCTCGAAGCGGGCAAGCACGTCCTGGTCGAAAAGCCGCTGGCCAACACCGTCGCCGAGGCCGAGGCGATGACCGCAGCGGCCTCGGCGGCCCGGGCACGCGGCCTGCAGTCCATGATCGGGTTCAACTACCGCCGCGTGCCCGCCTTGGCCCTGGCGAAGGAGCTGATCGCCGAGGGCCGGCTCGGGACCGTGCGGCACGTCCGTGCGGCATATTTGCAGGACTGGCTTTCCGACCCCGAATCGCCCATGTCGTGGCGGCTGCGCAAGGAAACCGCCGGGTCCGGAGCGCTGGGAGACATCGCCTCGCACGCCATCGATCAGGTTCTGTCCCTCCTTGGCGGAACCGTCACCGAAGTCACGGGCCGGCTGCACACCTTCGTAGGCAGCCGCCCCGGCACTAGTGGTCCCGCAGGCGGGCTGGAGGACGTGACGGTCGACGACGCCGCCTGGGCGACGCTGACCCTGGACTCCGGGACCATCGCCTCGGTGGAGGTCTCCCGCATGGCCACCGGCCAGAAAAACTCGCTCAAACTGGAGATCTACGGAGACAAGGGCTCCCTGCTCTTCGACCTGGAGAACCTGAACGAACTCGGTTTCCTGGACGCCACCGTCCCGGCCCGCGAGCAGGGATTCCGGCGGATTCTAGTCAATGAACCCGAACACCCCTACCTTGAAGCGTGGTGGCCGCAGGGCCACATCATCGGGTGGGAACACACGTTCACGCACCAGATCCGCGACTTCCTCACTGCCATCAGCACCGGCGAGGCGCCCTCGCCGTCGTTCGAAGAGGGCCTTGCCGTGCAACGGGTGCTGGCCGCCGTCGAAGAATCCGCCAAGTCCAAATCCTCCATCATCCAGCTCACCGCACCAGTCACCGTCCCCGCCACTGAAGGAGCCTGACCATGCCCCGCCCGTACACCCTGTTCACCGGCCAGTGGGCCGACCTGCCCTTCGAGGAAGTCGCCAAGCTCGCGTCCGGCTGG